>JAGWTK010000148.1 GCA_028876035.1 Bacteroidota bacterium | reverse complement strand
GTGTACCTGAAAAATAAGATATACACCATGCCGCAGTTCCTGAAAATGCGGTACAATGAAACCGTGAGTTTGATTATGACCATCTTCTGGTTATTCCTCTATATTCTCGTCAACCTTACCTCCATTCTTTACCTCGGTGCCAAAGCCATCAATGGCCTTGCCGGTGGTGAATACCTGCACGTGATCATGCTGGGCCTGGCAATCTTTGCACTCATCATTACACTGGGTGGTATGCGGGTAATCGGGTATACCGACGTAATACAGGTGCTGGTGCTGATTATTGGTGGTTTGGTAACAACTTATATCGCGTTGACCACTGTGAGTGAGAAATTCGGTCTGGGTACCGACGCCATTGCAGGGTTTAAACAATTAATGAAAGATGCACCGGATCACTTTCATATGATCTTTAAAAAACCCGATGCCAATGCCTCACAATACGATATTCAGCGCTATGTAATTCTGCCTGGTATTTTGATGTACGCAGCCGGACAGTGGATTGTGAACCTGAACTACTGGGGTTGCAACCAATACATCACCCAGCGTGCACTCGGTGCCAACCTGAAAACGGCACGTAGCGGTATTCTCTTCGCTGGCTTGCTCAAAATCTTCATGCCGGTAATTGTTATGCTGCCGGGTATCGCCGCCTATGTGCTGTACAAAAACGGGCACCTTCCCATGATGAAGCAGGTTGATGCCAACCATTTGTCGCAGGTAAAAGATGACGCGTATTCTGCAGTCCTTGGTTTTCTTCCCACTGGTATCAAGGGATTGTCTGTAGCTGCACTTACGGCAGCCATCGTTGCTTCGCTCGCGGGAAAAGCAAACAGTATCTCTACCATTTTTACCCTTGACATCTATAAGAAATACATCAATAAGGAGGCTGACGAAAAAAAGATGGTGAATATCGGCCGCATTACGATCGTATCGGCGATGTTGTTGGGTATTCTCCTCACCTGGAACGATCTGCTGGGTATCGGCGGTGAAGGTGGTTTCACTTTCATCCAAAAATATACTGGTTTCATCAGCCCGGGTATTCTCGCGATGTTCCTGCTGGGCATGTTCTGGAAACGCACAACCGGCGCAGCAGCGTTGGCGGGCATCATCACCGGTTTCCTGGTATCAGTCGTATTCAACAACTACGCGCCGCAGTGGTTCGGTCATGAAACCCCGCTGTACACCGCCTTTGAAATCATTAAAACAGTAAACGGACAAGAACAACATACCTGGGAAATTCCCTTCCTGGTGGCAATGGGCTGGTCATTCTTTTTTACGGTGATTGTTATGGTTGGAATCAGCCTGGCAGGCCCGAAAGAAAATCCCAAAGCCATTGTACTGGAGAAAGGAATGTTCAAACTGCAGCCCAATCATATTGTAATGATAGTGCTTGCGCTGCTGATTCTGTCGGCTATCTATGTGAAATTCTGGTAAGCAGCAAGCCCGGGAAAAGCTATATTTTTTATGAAAGCAAATGACCCGGTATACCTGCAAAAGCTGAAGTGTGCGAAACGATGGCTGCTCCTGCAATGGACGGCTGCCGGATCCAAACTTCAGCTTTTTGTTTTGTGCACTATTTTTAGTATCAACGGGGCCGCACAACGGCTCACCAGTTTCGTGCAGCCACTTTCGGGTACCGCCGCTTCCACCACTGCATCAGCGCTTCGTCACAGTGAAGCTGGTTCCGAAAAAAATGCGAATACCATTCCTTCCGTAGGTTGGCCGATGGCGATGACCCAATGGACCCCGCAGACACGCCCAACCGAAAACAAATGCATTGCCCCTTATTACTTTGCTGACAGTCTTTTCTCCGGCTTTAGGGGAACACATTGGCTGAACGGATCGTGTACGCAGGATTATGGAAGCCTTACCATCATGCCGGTAAAAGGAAGACACCCGGCAAATCCGGCCGCTTACACAACCGTATTCCGGCATACAGCTGAAACTGCGGCTCCCCATTACTACCGGTTATCGCTATACGATAATCAGTTGTCGGCAGAATTAACCGCTACCCGCCGCTGTGGCCTGCTGCGGTTCAGCATGACAGAAGAGGATAGCCTTTTCTTATTGGTAAAGCCCAACAGCGATCGGGGGAAAGCCGTCGTTGAATACAATCCGCAAACGGGTATACTACGCTGTTACAACCCGGTTTACCGCATCTACCAGGGCTGGGGAGAACCAGCCGGTTTTAACGGATGGTTCGTACTGTCGTTTAGCAAACGATCTGTTTACCAGCGCGGCTTCTCCCGCGACGGCTGGCTAACGGGTACGAGCGTACGCGAATTGCCGGAAGGAGGTTATTGCATTGGGTTCAGGTTGAAAAAGGGTGAGGCACTTGAAGTAAAAACAGGTACTTCTTTCAGCACCTACGAAGGCGCTGCGCTCAACCTGCGAACGGAAACAGGAGGGGCAGGATTCAACCTGTTGAAGAAGCGAGCCATGCTTGCCTGGGAAAAAGCACTTTCACAATTGTATGTTAGCGGTGGCAGCCAACAGCAGCAACGGATATTTTATACGGCGCTGTACCACGCCCTTCAGCACCCGCGTTTGTTCAGTGATGCCGACGGAACCCATCCCCGTTTCAGCAAGCAATACCAACTGCGCAAAGATCCGCAAGCGTACTACGATGATTTTTCCATGTGGGATATCTATCGTGCACAACTTCCGCTCCTGTCCATGCTCCATCCCAACGAGGTGAACGATTTTGTCTTCTCCCTTATTCAAAAAGGAGAAGAAGGGGGCTGGCTACCCATCTTTCCCTGCTGGAATAATTACACCGCTGCTATGATCGGCGATCATGTAGCTGCTTTCCTTGCGTCTGCATTTACGCGTGGAATCGGTCTGCCGTACCAGCAGCGAGCTTATACACTCATGCGCAAAAATGCATTTGAAACAGCGGCCGATACTGACTATGCCAATGGTAAAAGCCGCCGCGCACTCCGCAGCTATTTGCGATACGGATATATTCCGCTCGAAGACAGCGTACCTTTTGCTTTTCATAAAAAAGAACAGGTGAGCCGTACCCTTGAATACGCTTTCGATGACTATGCCGCTGCAACGGTTGCCAAACGATTGGGATATGCCCGTGACTACGAAGAATTGCTACGACGATCAAAAAACTACCAGTATGTTTTTGATACCGCTACGGGAATGGTGCGTGGTCGCTACATCTCCGGCCAATGGTATGCGCCGTTTCGGCCCGATAGCCGCGAATGGTATATCACGGAAGGAACACCCCGGCAGTTTACTTTTTTTGTACCACATGACATTCCTGGTCTTACCGCATTGATGGGAGGGAAGCGAAAACTGGAAGCAGCATTGGACAGTTTATTCGCAAAACAGGAATATTGGCATGGCAATGAGCCGGGACATCATATTCCGTTCCTGTATAACTACACCGAACACCCGCAAAAAACCCAAATGCAGGTACAAAGGATTTTGGCAGACGAATACAGCGACGGCGCAGGCGGACTTAGCGGCAATGATGATGCAGGACAGATGAGTGCCTGGTATGTTTTTGCTGCCATGGGACTCTACCCGGTTGACCCGGTGGCGGGCCGCTATGCCATCAGTACCCCGTTGTTCGATAGCGTGCTGGTAAGGCTTCCCAATGGGCACCACTTCGCGGTAATAGCCAACCGGGCTTCGGCGGGCGCCACCTGTATCCGGCGCATCCTGCTCAATGGAAAGCCTGTCGCCAGCTACTTCCTCGAGCACGCCGCCATCATGCGGGGCGGTGTTCTTCAAATTGAACTGGACGACTGTACAACGCCCTAAAAAAAACAAGTGTAAAACTGACAATTAATCCGAAAATCATTAACTTTCCCTTTTGCTATACTAAAACAACGATTGCATGAAACAAAGATTCTGGATGGCGGCGCTCGCATTGATGGGCGGCCTGCCGCTCACAGCCCAATCGGTCGTTAAACTGCAGACATCCGCCGAAAATGCGCCGATGATCAGCAAGCACCTGTACGGTCATTTTGCGGAACACCTGGGCCACTGCATCTACGGCGGATTTTATGTAGGCGATACTGCAAAATCAATTCCGAATACCAATGGCGTGCGCAATGATATTATCGCTGCACTTCGTAAATTAAAAATACCCAACCTGCGCTGGCCGGGCGGATGTTTTGCAGATACCTATCATTGGAAAGATGGCATTGGGCCGAAAGACAAACGTCCGGCCATGGTAAACAAATGGTGGGGCGGAGTAACGGAAGATAACAGTTTCGGGACGCATGATTTCCTGAATATGTGCGAAGCATTGGGCGCAGAACCCTACATTTCAGGCAATGTGGGAAGTGGCACGGTACAGGAACTGGCTGATTGGGTACAGTATGCCAACTTCAAAGGAAGAAGCCCCATGAGCGATCTGCGTGCGTCGAACGGCAGAAAGGATCCATGGAACGTAAAGCTATGGGGCATCGGAAATGAGGCATGGGGTTGCGGCGGCAATATGAAACCGGAATATTATGCTGATGAATACCGGAAATATGCCACGTTTATGAGCGACTGGGAAAATACCGGGCAGCTCATGCGCATTGCCTCTGGCGCCAGCGACGCAGACTATAACTGGACAGAAACACTCATGAAAAATATTCCCATCAATATGCTGGGCGGCGTTGCCATGCACCATTACTCAGTTTTAAACTGGAATAAAAAAGGATCTGCTACTAATTTCTCGCCCGAGCAGTATTTCGGTATCATGAAGCAGGCTTTGCTGATGGATGAACTGGTAACCAGGCATGCAGCCGTGATGGACAAATATGATCCAAAGAAGAAAGTGGCGCTGGTGGTAGACGAATGGGGAGGATGGTACGATGTTGAGCCAGGTACAAACCCCGGTTTTCTCTTCCAGCAAAATACCATGCGCGATGCGATGATTGCCGGTGTTACCCTGAATATTTTCAACAATCATGCAGACCGCGTGCGGATAGCCAACCTCGCACAGTGTGTGAACGTATTGCAGGCAGTGATCCTCACCAACCAGGAGAAAATGATTTTGACGCCCACCTACCATGTTATGGAAATGTACAATGTGCACCAGGATGCTACACAGATCCCGGTAACAGTGAATGGCGTTTCCTACAAACTTGGAACAGACAGCCTCCCGGCGGTGTCAGCCTCTGCGTCGAAAGACAAGGCAGGATTGGTGCATGTGTCGCTGGTAAATATCGACCCCACAAAAAGCAATGAAATTTCACTGGACCTGGGCAGCAGCAACTTTAAACAGGTTAGTGGAAGGGTGCTCGCTTCCGCACATATCCAGGATTTCAATTCCTTTGAATCACCCGATAAAATCAAACCGGCTGTATTTACCGGTGCCGTACTGAAGCAGGGTACGATCAAAGTATCGATGCCGCCCGCATCAGTGGTGGTGCTGGAACTAAAATAAAGCAACTAACGTGTGTCACAACAAAGCCGGTATTTCTATGCCGGCTTTTGTTTTTTGAGCAGGCTCTTTGCATCGCCTATATTTGGAGGCGGTTTTTTATCGCACTCATAAAAAGATCTACCATGTTTAGCAGGAGTATACTGTTCTCGCTTTTTGTGGCCGGCGGTACTGCCGCTGTAGCACAAACGAAATTTACGCGGCTCGAGCCGGTAGGATTTGCTGATGTGAATATTACCGATGCTTTCTGGAAACCGAAGATCGATAAAGTGGCAACCAAAACACTGGCTGCCTGTATTTACCAGACAGAAATAGCTACGCCACGTATCCGCAATTTTGAGAAGGTGGCCCGTCACAAGGGCGAACAGCACGAAGGAATATTTTATGACGACAGCGATGTGTTCAAGGCACTCGAAGCGATGGCTTATTCATTAAAGACCCATCCCAGTGACGCAATGGAGGCAAAATGCGATGACTGGATCGACAAAATTGCAGCTGCACAATTGCCCGATGGTTACCTGAATACCTATTACACGCTGCGCGGGCTCGACCAGCGCTGGACAGACATGAGCATGCACGAGGATTATAACGCAGGCCACATGATTGAAGCTGCTGTTGCCTACTATGAAGCTACCGGCAAAAGAAAGTTCCTGGACGTCGTGATAAAATGGGCTGATTATTTCGATTCCGTTTTCGGCCCGGGCAAACGCCATTGGGTAACGGGGCATGAAGAACTTGAACTGGCCCTCGTTAAGTTGTTCAGGGTTACCAGGAATGATAAGTACCTCAAACTGGCAAACTGGCTGCTGGAAGAACGCGGCCATCGTTTCGCAAAGGGATATACCTGGACGGACTGGAAAGACACGGCCTATGCACAGGATGCGGTGCCCGTGCGCGAACAGAAGGAGATTACGGGACATGCAGTACGCGCTATGTACCTCTACACAGGTACAGCCGATGTTGCGGCTTATACCGGTGATGAAGGATACCTAAAAGCAATGCGCCGGGTTTGGGAGGACGTAGTCTACCGAAATATGTACATCACCGGTGGCATTGGGTCAGCGGGCAGCAATGAAGGGTTTACAACCGATTATGATCTTCCCAACGAACAAGCCTATTGTGAAACCTGTGCGTCCGTAGGCATGGTGCTCTGGAACCAGCGGATGAATGCACTCACCGGAGATGCCGAATACATCGATGTACTCGAAAGAAGTTTGTACAATGGTGCGCTCGATGGTCTGAGTTTATCAGGCGACCGCTTTTTCTATGGCAATCCCCTCGCTTCTTCTGGTAATAATGCGAGGCGGGAATGGTTTGGTACGGCCTGTTGTCCGGCCAATATCGCCCGGCTCGTAGCATCACTGGGGAATTACATTTATGCAAAAACCGACAATGGTATTTGGGTGAATTTGTTTGTGGGAAGCAATACCAGTATCACCCTCAAAGAAGGAATGGTTGCAGTTCAGCAGCAAACCAACTATCCCTGGGACGGAAGGATAACCATAAAACTTGATCCGGCCAGGAAAATGAATTTCGGGTTGCACCTGCGTATTCCGGGATGGTATCGTGAGCAGGCATGGGCGGGCGGCTTGTATAAAGCAAGCGGGCGCGAAACTGCAAAGCCAGTTTTCCAGGTAAACGGCCAGCCCGTAGATTATGTAGCTGATTCTCTTGGTTACGCCGTTATAAACCGAACCTGGAAAAAAGGCGATGTGCTGAGTTTCGAGTATGCGATGCCGGTAGAAAGAGTAAGCAGCAGGGATGAATTAAAGCAGGATAAGGACCGGGTGGCATTGCAGCGGGGGCCGCTGGTATATTGTGTTGAGGGGGCCGACAATAACGGCAAGGCCTGGAACCTGGTGTTTCCCGGCAATGTTGCTGTAACTACAACAAACTACAAGGTAGTGGACGAACCGGTAGTTGCCCTGCAGGCTTTGGTCCCGGTGCTGTCAACCTCGCCGGATGGATTGTCGGTCACCACCACGCAGCAACAGGTAACTGCGATTCCCTATTATACCTGGTGCAACCGCGGAAGTAACCCGATGCAGGTATGGATGCCCGTTAGAATAAACGATGTAAAGATTAACCATTGATGAGTAAGACACTTAACTGGGGAATTATCGGTCCCGGGAAAATTGCGCGCAAATTTGCACAGGCCCTGCAGCGCGTACCTGGTTGCGGGTTGGTAGCCGTGGGCTCACGTGACCTTGAAAAAGCAAACCAGTTTGCAAAAGAGTTCGGTGCAAAGAAATCATACGGAACGTACGAAGCCCTGGCAGCTGATAAAGAAGTGGACATTGTATATGTAGCCACACCACATACTTTTCATTATGCGCATAGTATGCTGTGTCTGGAAAACGGTAAATCGGTTTTGTGCGAGAAGCCGCTATCGGTCGACAGGAAGAGTGCGCTCGAATTGACACAGGCGGCCACTGCCAAAGGGTTGTTCCTGATGGAAGCCATGTGGACCCGGTTTTTGCCGCTCACACAAAAGATAGATGAACTGCTCGCAGCCAATACAATTGGTAAACCGACTTACCTGCGCGCCGATTTTGGTTTCCCCGCACCATTTAACCCCGAAAGCAGGCTATACAATTTGGGTTTGGGCGGAGGCGCCATGCTGGATATCGGTGTGTACCCATTGTTTCTGGCCTTGCATGTTATGGGTATCCCCGGGGGTGTTATTAGTCATTCGCACCTGTCGGAAACCGGGTCTGATATTGCCACCAGTGCGATACTCCACTATGAAGATGGAAAAATCGCAGACATACATTGTTCACTCAATGCGCAAACACCGTTAACAGCCGAAATCGCCGGGCCCGACGGGTTAATTGTAATCGAAAGGCCCTGGTACAAAGCAAATTCACTAGCGATCAAAAGGAGGGATGACAGTATTGTGACAATTGATGTATCTTATGGCGACAATGGTTTCGAGTACCAGATACAGGAAGCGTTCCAGTGTATCGAATCCGGAAGAAAAGAAAGTCTACTACTACCACATCATTTTTCCATTCTTATGGCTGGCATTGCCGAAGAAATTACAAACCGCGCCGGCATCAAATATGTAGTGCAATCTCTATAGCGGGTTAGTTAAATGTGTAAAAATGCACAATCGGCGGGCGTATGTTCCCGCAGCAAATAAGATATTTTTATCTTTATTCCAATGTAAATCATGCAATGCATGGTTTCGTAGAAAAAGCAATTGACTGAAGTTTATTGAATTATGTATAAATGTAATATGTAAATTATTGATATATTGCATGTAAACGCATTTTTGAGCGTTTTCGTGTGTCTAGTTTTGGGTTACGAAACTGATTTCTATAACCTCAAACTATCACTATTATGTTACTCACGAAAACAACCAAAAAAGCCGGACAGTATGTAGACAGCAAGCATGTTGAATCC
>JAGWTK010000710.1 GCA_028876035.1 Bacteroidota bacterium | reverse complement strand
ACACGATGGTATCAGGCGATACAAATTGCGTTTTCACCAATTTGCCGCGGAGATCAGAAATTTTAATCAATCCGTTATCCGGAATACCCCGAACCACAAACCGGTCGCTGGCCGGATTCGGGAAAATGCTGAGCAGATGGGCGGGCGTTGCTGATATTTTAATGATGTTACTGTAAGTGAATCGCCCGTCAGTATCTGTTAATTTGAGCCGGTAGAAACATGTACTTTCACCTGGGTGTGTATCGTCGTACGAATAAAAGCCTTGAGCGTTGGCGGCTTTGGTACCCAATTTTTCGAATCGATGGCCATCAGTGCTTTTTTCTATTTCAAATTGCCGCAGGTTAATTTCATTGTCCGTTTGCCAGCGCAAACGCGTTATGCCGTTTTGAAAAATGCCGGAGAAGTTAAGCAGTGTTACTGGCAATGCGCTTCCTGTACTGCCCAGGATATATTCAGTGCTTTGCCCATTGCAGGTAAGGGTATTGGTAGTAGTGTTTAAGCTTGCGGAGGTATTGGTCCAGCTGCTAGCGGCGTTGTTTTCTCTCCTGAACAAAGCCAAGGTGTTTTCATTGCCTGCATTCACCAGCGGATTGCCTGTATAATTGTACACAGCCTGGTAAACCGGTGCCGTTCCATTTACCTGGAATACGCCAAAATATTTGTTGTTGGTGCCCACTCCAAGGCTTCCGTTCAGCGTATTGGGCTGTTCATCTACCCGGTATACCTGGATGCCATCCGGGTTGCCGGCCGTAGAAGTGACTGTAAAAGTTTCCCCGCTAGCATGAGAAATAGAAATGGTTTTCGTTGCATTGGTGTAATCAAATGCCGCTGCATTGCCAATGGACGCACCGCTGGTAACCCGGGCCGCGGAATTTACGATGGTCCCGTTCGCACCGCTGGCTGATTTGTCCAAAACGGTGGTACTGGTCATTTCATCGAAGTTGTAGTATCCGATCAAATTCGGATAAAGCGGGTCCGTTGCTTCGATCTTACTGCACATCCTTTCCCTGATTTGTGTTTCATTCAATGGTATATTCCAGAACCGCACTTCATCCATTTGTCCTGTCCATGATCGGCCACCTGCCGCCCAGGCACCCAATACCAGGTAGGGGGTATTTGCGTAGTTTACCGCTCCCGAACCGGCACTGCCTGCAAGCATGCCATTCACATACACTTTACTTTCCGTTGCCGTTTTTATGAGGGTTAATTGCTGCCAGGCATCAGGGGCGAGGTTAAAGTTAACGCAAACACCCGCCACCCCCCAGCAATAGGTCGTTCCTGTTACCAATTCACAAGCCCAATTGGTGCTTGAATGGTTATTGTCGATAATATTGGCAAACCCGGTTTGCGTAGCAGCAGGGTTTACCCACAATTGAATAGTAAACTCCTGCAAGTTGAATCCAGTGCCGATATTAACCCTTGTACCGGTGGATTGATCGAGGGAAATAGCATTGCCACTTGCTATCTTATTAAAGGGTATGCCTGCCTGAAATTCCTGCATGACCTGTGAAGCCGTTAGCGCCGTATTATAAATTTTGATATCGTCTAAATCGCCATTCAACGGAAAGTTGATACTTTCATTTTCATACGCTGCACCTATAACAACCGGGTGATTGTCGTATTGCAGGGGCGTAGTGAAAGCCGCAGATGCTACTAAAATTCCATCCACGTACATTTCCCTGCTGT
>JAGWTK010000709.1 GCA_028876035.1 Bacteroidota bacterium | reverse complement strand
GTCCAGAGCGCTGGCACCCTGGAAGTCATAAATCCGGTGTTGCATGGTGATATAGGCCATTTCGAGAATATCGCGGTACACCAGGTTGATGGCGGGTACCGAGTCCACCAGGAAGAAGAAATCCTTTCGGTTGATGGCCAGGATTTCGCTGTTTTCAATAGCCTCGATCGATTCGGCAGACGGCGTTTTCTTTGAAAAGCTGGCAAGATCTGTCCCGAATTTATTTTCAAAAGCAAAATGCCGGATGGATTCTTTTCCGTCGTGGTGGATGCTGGAAAATTTCAGGCAGCCTTTATTGATAAAGTAATTGTGCTTACATACCTCGCCGGGTCGCAACAATACTTCCTTTCGCTTCACCTTTCGAAGGGTAAAATACGGGGCAATTTGTTGGAATGTTTCCTTGTCCATCCTCGTTTTTGCGACGAGATAATTTTCTAATTGTTGATACATGCTGTTGTTATATCATGTGATGCCGGTGCAGGTTCGACAAATACCTCTGTCGATTTTCACAAGAATAAAGGATACAAAGAGCGCCTAAGTCAAATGTAAAAATTAAAAAATCAAAACCTCCCGGCAAAGAAGCTTCCATTGTGATCGGCCGGGCTATCGACCCCGTGTGTCCTTTGCAACATAGAAACCAGCCGCAGAAAACGTTGGGACAACTATGTGTTCCTATGTTTCTAGATTTCTATGTGCTGAAAAAATCCTTTGCCATCCTTTCATACGACGAGTCCTCCATTGGGGGATGCCCCTCTTCAGGGGCATGACGTTGTTGAATGAGATTTCGATACCTTCTTTCATGCAACGAATCCTCTATAATGATCGGCCCCTATGTAATCTTTTCTTGCATAAGGAGGCAAGTGAGATCAAATGCAAGTATGCAAAGCCCTCAGTGTGGAAGTAAAAACCTATGTGGCTATGTGGCCTATGTGGTAAAAAATTGTTAATCCATCAAGGAGAGATTCCTGCTTTCGCAGGAATGACGCTACGAAACATGCGACGAGTCTTCATGAGGAGATTCCTGCTTTCGCCGGCCCCCGACTGGATCGGGGGGACGGTCGGAAATGAGATTCCTTCAGGCGCTTCTGTAGGCTAGCCTTTATTATACTTCTCTTTATAGGCCAAGGGCGATAAACCCGTGACCCTGCTGAACACTTCTCTGAATGCCTTGGTATCGCTATAACCTACTTCATACATTACTTCGTTTACCTGCTTGCGGCTGGTTTCAAATTGTTTTTTGGCGGCCTCGGTGCGCACCCGCTGGATATAGTCAAGCGGTGTTAGGCCGGTGGCTTTGATGAACCGGCGGTCGAAATTCCGTCGCCCAATGTTCAGGTGGCTGGCTAGTTTTTCTATCGAGATCTTTTCGGGGTAGTTGGCTTCTATAAATTTTTGTGCTTCCAGTATTTCGGGATCGTCATGCTTTTTATGCCCGGTAAAAATGACAAATTCTGCCTGCAGGTTTCTGTCCAGGTCTATCTGGAAATATTTTGCACAGTAGATGGCCGCTTGCCTGCCATAAAACTTCTCTACCAGATACAGCAATAAGTGCAGAAATGAATACGCCCCACCGTTGGTATAAATGCCGTGTTCATCGGTGACCAATTGGTCGGTTTGCAAGTTGATGCCAGGATACAAGGCCCGGAAACTATCGGCCATGGCCCAGTGCGTAGAGCAGGTTTTACCTTCCA
>JAGWTK010000147.1 GCA_028876035.1 Bacteroidota bacterium | reverse complement strand
GCATATTGTACGTATCTACGGGCGTAAACAAACCGGCAGGCAGGGAATCGCTCAGTGCGCCGGTATTTAAATGGTAGATCGATTCAATGCCATTGACCATTGCCTTGCGCGATAAAGGGTGGGTACTTGAAAACGAAAAGTTGGAGTCATGGCCGAGCTTGATGTCGAGCCGGTTCAGCAACCAGCTTTCTTTGGCACCCTGCGGCAGGTAAGACGACTGCGCGAGCAGGACGACAGGCACAATAAAAATAGAACAGCTTAGAACGGTTTTTTTAAATTGCATGCAATTGCTGGTTTAAACAAACAATCATCGATTTCGTATGGCGCAAAATTACCTGATTAAGAATATCCGGATGGTTAACGAAGGTACGATAAGCGACCGGGATGTGTTGGTCAAAAACGGCCGGATTGATAAGATTGCGCCGCAGATCTCCCATGCTGGCAATGTGACCGAGATCAACGGAGAAGGGAAGTATCTTTTACCAGGAGCCATCGACGACCAGGTGCATTTCAGGGAGCCCGGTCTTACCCATAAAGCAACGATCTACACAGAGGCAAAAGCGGCCGTAGCAGGCGGTGTTACCTCGTTTATGGAGATGCCGAATACAGTGCCACCGGCATTCACGCAGGAATTACTCGAACAGAAGTACGCCATCGCCGCACGCAGTTCCCTGGCAAACTATTCTTTCTTCATGGGAACTTCCAATGATAATGCAGAAGAAGCCTTGCGAACAAATGATAATAAAAAAAATATTTGTGGTATCAAGATTTTCATGGGCTCTTCCACAGGAGGGCTGCTGGTCGACAATCCGCTCACACTTGACCGGTTGTTCGCCAACAGCGAAGTGCTGATTGCGACCCATTGCGAAAATGAGCAAACCATCAAAGCAAATTTCGAACGCATCAAAGCAGCAAAAGGTACGCTCACCGCCGCCGACCATCCCCTGATCCGGGACGCGGAGAATTGTTTCGAAAGCTCTTTCTACGCCATTCAATTCGCCAAAAAGCACAACAGCCGGCTCCATATACTGCACATCAGCACTGAGAAGGAGTTACAGCTGTTCAGCAATATGGTACCATTGAAGGACAAACGCATTACGGCCGAAGTATGCGTTCACCATCTTCATTTCACGGCCGATGACTACGCAACTAAAGGCAACCTGATCAAATGCAATCCGGCCATCAAAGCGCCGCTCAACCGTGAAGCACTCTGGAAAGCCTTATTAGATGATCGGCTGGATGTAATTGCTACCGATCATGCCCCGCATACCTGGGAAGAAAAGAATGAACCTTACGAAAAAGCACATGCCGGATTGCCCCTGGTACAGCATTCTGTATTGCTGATGCTGCATTATGTGCAACTCGGAAAAATCAGCCTTGAGAAAGTGGTGGAGAAAATGAGTCATGCGGTGGCAGATTGTTTTCAAATCGCAGAACGCGGCTACCTGCGCGAAGGCTATTTTGCCGACCTGGTGATAGCAGACCTGGATGAACAAACAACCGTCTCAAAAGAAAATATCCTGTACAAATGTGGCTGGAGCCCGCTTGAAGGCTTTCAATTTCCCGCGAAGATTACACACACGTTTGTAAACGGGCACCTGGTTTATGGAAATAATGGCTGGGATGAATCTCAGCAGGGACAGCGGATGCAGTTCAACCGCTAAAGAGCGGCTGCCGGTGGGGTGTTCATTTTCCTCCAACTTCTTTTTATGCAGACAGACCAGATTACACTCAGCGACCTTTCCATATTCCATACGGAAGAATCGTTTTCGATGTTTCACCGGCTCGATTTTACGCGCACAATCGGTGGCCGTGCCTGGTTGGAAAAATTCTTTCGCGAGCCACTCGGTGATCTGTCGAAAATAAAAGAAGTGCAGCAGGTGCTGCGATGCATCAGCGCCAACAAGGAGCAATGGCCAGCAAGTATTTCGAATGGTACCATCATGGTCATCGAAAAATTCTATGAAGCACCGGTAGATACGATTCCGGATTCTGCCAGTTTTTTGAATGGCATCACTTATAAATTATTGCACGGCCCTGATTTCGCCCTGGTCCGATATTCGATTGGTCATTTCGCCGATCTGGTAAGGGGTTTCAAATGTCTTGCCGCACTGTTCGACAACGATCAAACGCCTATGCTGCTCCGGCGCTATATCCAGCGCGCCAATCATCTTCTGCAGCACGATACAATTCGTCAGCTTGGTGAAACAGTAAAAGGCACCAAATACACACCCGGCCAAACCATCCATTTTGGCCACTATTGCCATTACCGTTTCAAGACCGCTGCGCTTGAACTGGTAGATATTTTTGGCAGGCTGGATGCCTGGCATTCGATGGCGGAAGCGGTGGATACCCTGGGACTTAGTTTTCCTGATTTCATCGATACACCAAAAGCTTTTTTTGAAGCCAGGGGTTTGTATCATATCCTGCTTCCCTCGCCGGTTGCCTATGATATTGGCCTCCAGCAACACCAGAATTTCTTATTTCTTACCGGCGCCAACATGGCCGGCAAAAGCACCTTTATCAAATCGGTGGGCGCTGCCGTTTACCTTGCCCACCTGGGCATGGGCGTACCCGCGCAGCAACTTCAACTAAGTTTGTTCGATGGTATTCTCAGCAATATCAACGTAACCGACAATATCGTAAAAGGGGAAAGCTATTTCTTCAACGAAGTACAGCGGATCAAAAACACCATCACGCGGATCAACGATGGCAGGAAATGGCTGGTATTGATCGATGAACTCTTCAAAGGCACCAATGTGCAGGACGCGATGAAATGCTCTGGTGCTGTCATCAAAGGGCTGATCAAAATTCCCAATTCATTGTTCGTCTTATCTACCCACCTCTACGAGATCGCCGAAGACCTGCGCATCTACCCCAATATGCTCTTCCGCTATTTTGAAACGGCCGTCAACGACGACCAGCTCATTTTCAGCTACCAGTTGAAACATGGGATCAGCAATGACCGGATCGGTTATTTAATTTTAAAGAAAGAAAAAGTCGTTGAATTGTTGGATAGTCTTTAGTCCTTAGTCCTTAGTCCTTAGTTTTTAGTCCTTAGCCTTTAGTCGCGTAGTCTGGAGTTAATGAACTGTGCTCCGTAAAAGTGCGTTCTTGGTTCATTGTTCTTAGTTCTTGGTGCGCTATGCGGAGTTGCGGCGTTTTTAGTCGGCAGTCCTTAGTCGGTAGTCGATAGTCGTCAGTCTGGAGTTCGTGGTCGAAGCTCCGTAGAGCGTGTTCATGGTTCATTGTTCTTAGTTCTTAGTGCGCTATGGGGAGTTGCAGCGTTTTTAGTCGGCAGTCCTTAGTCTTTTGGTCGCGTAGTCTGGGGTTTATACCCTGAACTCCATTGGGGAGGCGTTCTTAGTACTCTATCCGCAGTCGTTGCGTCTATGCAGACGAGCATTGTTGCAGCGGTTTTAATATCCGGCATTGGGTATCTGTTATAAGGGACCATACAGATTCGGTGAGTCTGCACCCATATCTCATATCATCATATCTTATATCTTACATTTCTTTGAGCCAACACATCCTGTTGAACTGAACTCAAATCAGCGATGCCAAAATCCGACATCAGCGATTATGTTATTCAGTTCACCGCTCTCGCTGCAATCTGTTGACCCTGCGTTTTCGTTTCAAACACCAGTCCCTGGGACAAGCCGGAGAAATCATTTTTTACGTAACGCGATTGTACTTTCAATTCGTTCCCATCGCGTTGTACGGAGAGATAGTGAAACATAGGTTTGTAGTCAAGGGCGAGATCATCCAATGAATTTTTTCCCTCGTGTAAGGGCTGGTGCAGTCCACCCCCGCCACCAATGACCAGGAAGTCTTTGCCTTGCCGACGAAAATGTTCAAAGGCATGTGCATGACCCGTGATGAACAAACGTGCTTTATTGGAACTAAGAAAGGCCGGCACGAAGTTTTCCTGTACCAGTGGATTGCATTTGACAATGGTGCTGTTGGTAAAAGGCGCATGGTGACAACAAACGATGATGGCGCGCACCGCTTCGTCCTGGTCGAGTGTAACCATGGTCCGCCGGTACCATTCGTTCTGAATTTTTTGATCAGAAGCCGCAAGGGCATTGAAATTTGAATTGAGCATCACCACCGCTACGGAATCTGTGATGGTATAATAGCCGGTACGTACATTGGCGGGAAAGCGCTGCTGAAACAAACGTTCACCTTTCCGTGGTTTCATCATCACCTCGTGATTACCGAGCAAGCCAAACACATCGGTGCCGGCAGCCCGGCAATCTTTCAGAAATACATCTACCTTTTTCCATTTCCGCGGTGAACAACCCAGCCCTACCACATCTCCCAGCATAAAAACACTGCGGGGCCGATCGGTTTCAATATTTTCCAGCAGGGTGGCGGTGGCCAGGCGATTGTGATTCGGCTTTAACCAAAGCTTTTCCACCAGCATGGGCTGCTGGGTATCGCTGATAAAAAATAAGCTGGTTGATTTTTCCTGGGCGGCTACTGCCACCGTTATCAACAATAACCATCCCGTCAGAATCCGCTTCATAATTTGTTATTTAGCGCCATCGCAGGAAGCGCCAGGCGAGCCTTGCCTGCAGGTTGAAGGCTGCATCGCGCGTATCGTACGCATTGAGCCATTCTGCTTCGGCCATCAGGCTAAGCCGGTTGTTGAGGGGATAAGTATACGATACAGCCACATTGGTTCCAAGTACAAAGGCCTTCGACTTTACAAAACCATCGTAACGAAGTCGCGTTGTTTCCAGAAAAGCGCCGAAGCCCGCGTATACATTCACCCTGCGCACCACCTGCATGGAAAACACAAACAATAAAGGTACGGCAGTGAGGTGAAGGCTGCCAATACTGTCGCCGGTTTTAACTTTATATGAATAAAAATGCGTGTAGCCGGTTTCAAAGCCCATCCGTAAGCGATAACTGGGATACCACATCAGCCGAAGGGAGCCAATGCCGCTGAAACGTTGTACGCTACCGTTGAGCTCGGGCGGCTTGATGCGAACCGGATTACTGTACATACTCCAGCCGGCGCCCAATTGCAACACAAAGGATTTGGGCACATTGCTGCTGTCGATGCGATGCGGCCGACGCGATTGTGCATGGGCGACCTGCAGCAACAGCAAACTCAACAACAGCGTGATAAAAAATTTATTGACGCGCATAATAATTAAAAGCTACACAGGAGGGGAAATTCGAGAGCATGCCATCGAAATGCCCGTCACGAATAAAATTGGTGATAAACGCCGGCTCGTCGACCGTCCACACAAAAACCCTTCTTCCCTTGCCATGTTCGGCAGCTACCGCATCGTTTTGCGTACCCTCTGTAAACCTGGGTGCCCAAATTTTTGACTGCAACTTATCGGCCTTTTCCGTTTCCAGTTCACAGAGCGAGGGAACATTTGTATAATCGGGCAATGCCAGCAACTGGTTGTACTGATCTTCGCCGGGGATACCGATAACGATATCCAGCTTACGGCCAAGCGCAGCCGCTTTTTGCATGTACTCCTGTTGAATCTTGTGGACGGGCGCGATTGAGCTGGTGTATTTGGTGTCGAGCCACACAAAGCTGAGTTCGGTTTGGTACACCACCGCGTCGAGTGCTTCGCGAAGGGTAGGAATTTTTTCGCCATGTACAAGGCGCACAAACGTCGATAGCTGCTGATAGGTATAATTCTCAATGGGACCTACCAGTCCGCACTTCTGCACTTCACGAAGGTTGAGGGTATTGTCATGATAAAGGATCGGAACCCCGTCGCTGGTGAAGCGTACATCTACTTCAATACCGGTGGAACCAAATTCTGGCGTCTTTAAAATCATGGCCACTGAATTCTCCGATACAGGCAACAGGTCGGAAGTTCGTCCGCCTGAACGGTGCGCTGCAATCACAAAAGAGGGGCTGCTGTTTAATTTTCGGTTATAGGTGAGCGATAGAGGGGTAGCCGGCACGGCCTGTCCGTTTCCAAAAAAACCTTTTATCGTTAGGGAGGCTGGTGTTTGTCCGCCCAGCAATGCCGTAGCTCCCCCGGTAGGATCAATGGTCAGCTGCACCAACCCGGTAGCCGTACTCACCATCTTTCTCCAATAACCATTGAGCAAAATGTTCCCATTCAGTTGTTTGCCCTCGCAGATTAGATAGGCAATGTCTTTCCCGAAAAATACAGAGAGATGGTAGAGGGTGTCGCCGTTGATGATAACATGACTCCATTTCACGGCGCCTTGTTCACCGAAGCTGCCCTGGCCTTCGGTAATGGCATACACCCCTTCCATGGGTTGTCGCGCCACATTGGGCAAAGGCGATGCATTGTTGAATAATTCCCAGCGGCTGGTATCCGGCATGATCACTTCATAGGTCTTTCGGCAACCGGTAACAACGATACACAGCAATAATATGATAACGGTTGTTCTCATAATATCAATGCAACAGTAATTTGTGGGTAGAAAATTTTTCGATCGGTCTTGTAAAACAATGACCAGGTTTGCCAGTAGAAATAATTGTTGATGGCAGAGAGCGCCAGCGCCAGGTGACGCCGATTGTAGAAAGGCTGTTCGAGCGAAAGCGTGAATGTTTCACCATTGTAATAATTGGTGGAAGAACTGAATTTGCTCTCCCCATTCGCGGCCTGGTAGTACAAATTGAAGGAGGCCTGGGCCCTGGCGGTGATGAGCAGTTTGTTCTTCGTTATATAACCGATCGCGATATTGGGGTAGGCCAGCCAGCCTGAGGCTCGGCTATCGAAACCCGTTATTCTTAAAAATCCGAACCAGTAACCGGCATCTGCACCGGCCGACATATACCATTGCTTATTGAAGGGATGGAGGTAATGTAATCCGGTGGACAAATGATTCTGTAAAAACTGGAACATGATGCGATTGTCCGAGATGAGATTCGGCGTAATGCGCCTGATCGCGCGAAAATCGCCACAGGGAATGCGCAACCGCACCTCTTCCGTAATGTCCTGCGGTGTGGTGAGTAAGGTAAGGCCGATGGAAGTGCGCCACTGCTCGCGGTACATGGGGTAAGGAAACAATACCGTCGCATGTTTTGCGTAGAAGGAAGTATCCTGGGCCTGGAGGGCGCAGGTGAGGGACAGACTGATACAACAGCCAATCAGCAGCCTTTTGGTAAGGGTCATGAGATGGTTTGTAAGCAGCATTTCCAAAATCAAGCCGTTCGGTTTGGGGAAATTATTGCACAAAGGTTGCTATATCCGTCCGGATTTAGCCGGATTTCCTATTTTGCCGGTTCAAGCTACGTTATGACCATCCAGGAAAAAGTGAAGGAAAAAGAGCAATCCGTCAGGGCCTTGTTAGATGCGCTCCGCCTCCACCTGAATACCAAACGCCTGGACTTTGACAAAGCCCCGCAGTCCTGGGAATATATCAGTACCCTTGGCATCACCGAAACCAGGTTGAAAGAATTGCTGGATTACCTGAATGAAAAAGTTTGATCCAGCAGGCAGCCTCTTTTCAAAGTACACTTCCGATCCTAAGGAAAATCCTCCTGCCTGCCGGATTGAAATACCTTTTTCCCGGCGTTTTATTCCCCGTTATTGCACTGAGCCCGCGCCTAGTTTTGATTGAAACACCAATCATGACCAGGCGAAACTTTTCACCCGACTTATTAGCAAGACACAGGCATGTATCAACCGCTCCTTCATTCATACACACAGCTGTTGTACCATGCTGGTAAAAACATTCGGGAGCGCTGTATACGGCGTGGAAGCCATCAGCATCACGGTGGAAGTAAATATTTTCATTATTAGGCACCCAAAAGCCTGCCTCTAGGTCACTGAAAGCCTTACTGGTGGCCTATTCCAGCCTGTTGAGGCTATCACCTACCGGCCGGGAAAAGGCCTTAAACATGCCCAGAATTACCATTTCCCACATTGCCGATGTTCCCTTCGCCTTACCTTAGATATATCACAATTCTTGCAATATGCCTTCCTTTACTGTGTATTATACCGCTCTAAAATTCGAAAAAACTAAAAACCCGATAACTGAAGGTCAATTCACTTATTTTAAGCAAGAAATTCAAAAAGACAAGAACTTTAGATTTCACCGATATACAACATACTTCAGTTATAATAAGTCAACAATCTTATCAATAGTCATCTTAGCTGCTATTTGTTGGGGAAGTTGGCAATATATTGATGGCGCTGATTGGGAACGCCAACAATCAACCATCTATGACGTCTTAACCGGCACATGTATTTTATCTGGATTCATTTGCTTTTATCAAACTTATGTATGGGCAGCAAAAAATAGTAGCTATATAAACTACAGGAAAGATGTTAAATCATATTATGAAGGAATGAAAGCTGCAATAGTCAACTCAGATAGCTACCCAACCTTTGTGAAAACCTTCTATGGTGAATAATTGGTAAATTTGGTGTATTGTTTCAGTGTTGAAATCACACATCATGCGTGACTTAGACTTATTATCTACTTTTTATCTGCTTTCTTTTCTACTGGTGTTGGCAATGCTGGTTTTGCCGGTTCAATAACAACCTTTTCTTTCAACGCTTTTACTTCGTTGCTGATGGCTTGAAGTGCTGGTTTGTAATCTGTATCCGGCTTGTTATATTGAAGAATAGAAACCACCGCAGCAAGTGCTGCAACAAGAAGGGTTAACCACCCAATCCTTTTAACACTTTTGTTTGTCGATATTGTCGATTCGTAAATTGTTCTGTCTTTCTTGACCGTGTAATATTCAATCAGGTACTTCTTTGAATAAAGACTTATCAATCCATCCTCCGTTATGGCTATTATTTTATCATCACCATTGACTGAAACGTCTAATTCTTTCTTCCCTGAAAGTGTTTCAATGGCAACAGCCACT
>JAGWTK010000708.1 GCA_028876035.1 Bacteroidota bacterium | reverse complement strand
AGTAGGCTTCTCCTATTTCGAGCCGCCCGACAATCTTGAGGGCATCGGGCAATTTGACGTACCTTTAGACGTGGGCATAACACCAGAAAATATTTATGAATTTTAATTTTCCGCTGTTAAAGCCAATCCGCATATTGCTCTTTCCTTTTTCCCTGGTGTATTACCTGGCGATTTACGTCAGGAACCGGCTCTATGATAAAGGTGTTTTATCAACTGCGCGGTTTAATCTCCCATTGGTTTGTGTGGGCAATATCGCTGCCGGTGGTACCGGCAAATCGCCGATGACGGAGTACCTGGTGCGTGAACTCAAGTCCTATTTTAAAGTAGCCACACTAAGCAGGGGATACAAGCGTAAAACCACCGGCTATGCATTGGCCAGCGCATCTACCACCGCGCTTGAAATTGGTGATGAACCTATGCAGTTTCACTTGAAGTTTCCGGACGTGGCGGTTGCTGTAGGGGAAGAGCGTATGTATGCCATTCCCCAACTCCTGCATGATCGGCCGGATACGCAGGCCATAATTTTAGATGACGCCTTCCAGCATCGGGCGGTAACGGCCGGCCTGAATATTGTACTTACTGATTGCGGTAACCTGTACACGCGCGACTGGTACCTGCCAACGGGTGATCTGCGGGACGAGCGTTCTAGTGTGAAGCGAGCCCAGATCGTGGTGGTGACAAAATGTAAACCCTCGCTTACAGTAGAAGAAAAGGAGCAGATTGCAGCAGAACTGGCGTTGGAAAAAATGCAGTCGGTTTTTTTTAGTACGATAAGATATGGCCAGCCTTACCATATCATATCGCGCACTACACTCCGGCTTTCACAAAAAGTAGAGATATTGCTGGTTACAGGAATCGCCAATCCCGCCCCGCTGAAAGCACTGCTGCAGGAGAAATCGGGTGCTTACTACCAGGTGGCCTACAATGATCATCATATCTTCACGATAGATGATTTGCGCGATATCCGGAAGCGGTTCAATGCCATCCAGGCCAGTGACAAGATTATTCTCACCACCGAAAAAGATGCGGTGCGCCTCATGAAATTTCAGCAGGAACTGGAAACGATGCCGCTCTATGTGGTGCCGATCGAACTGGAGTTCCTGTTTAACGAGGCGCCTAAATTCAATGCACTGGTCATGAATTTTATCCGCGGATTCCAGCACCAGGTGTAAATTTTATTAAACGAAGGCAGCGATACTGCCAATATTAAGCATTCAAGCATGTCAAAAAAAGACAACAGAAAAAATAAAAAGAAGCCCGCGGTCTCCGGCAAACAATTGACCGGCCGGCTGGATGTAACCCGCTCCGGTATGGGCTATGTAATCATTGAGGGAAGAGATACTGATATCCTTGTACGCCCCAATGCGTTCAATACGGCCATGCACGGTGATACCGTTACGGTACAACTGGTAGATGGAAATGGCCGCGGCGGTCGCCAGCAAGGCGAAGTGACAGGCGTATTGGAGCGCAAACAAACTTCCTTCATGGGAAAGATACAGAAGAGCGCACAGTTTGCCTTCTTCGTAGCAGACGCAGAAAAGCCAATGCCCGATATATATATCCCACTCGACAAACTCAATGGGGCCAACGATGGTGATACCGTCATCGTAAGACTGGAGCAATGGGAAAAAAATAAAAAACCTTCCGGCAGCGTAATACAGGTGATCAACCCGGAAGATGCGAGCGACCTGGC
>JAGWTK010000146.1 GCA_028876035.1 Bacteroidota bacterium | reverse complement strand
CCGTTTAAATGGATACTGTCGCTGAGTATTCTTGTTATTGCAGGGCACAACCTGCTCGATAAACTGCATGTCCCCGGTAATGGAATAGCTGCATTTTCCTGGGCTGTACTGCATGAACAACAGTTTTTTTTCTGGAAAGGGGAGGGACTGCTGGTAGGCTACCCGCTGGTACCCTGGATTGCAGTGATGCCGCTGGGCTATTGTTTCGGGCACCTGTATGCAAAGGGTTTTTTGCCGGAACGTCGGAAGAAGATATTGCTGGCTGCCGGTACTGGAATGATCGCTGCATTTATCCTCCTGCGCTTCCTTAATGTGTATGGCGACCCAGTACCCTGGTCTGTCCAACACCGGCCATTTTTCTCAGTCCTGTCATTTTTGAATGTCAATAAATACCCCCCTTCTTTATTGTACCTGCTGCTCACGCTGGGTACGGCCATCTTGTTCCTGGCTTTAACGGAGCGCTGGCAGGGGAAGCTGGTGGAGGTTTTCACGGTGTATGGCAGAGTGCCGATGTTTTACTATCTTATTCATATCTATTTGATCCACCTGGTTGCGATGATAGCGTCTGGTTGGTTTACCCCGGTAGCAGCGCATAACTGGGTGCTGCGGCAACCGATATGGTTCAATACCGATCTGAAGGGTTACGGTTTTTCGCTGACGGTAGTATACCTGGTTTGGATAGCCGTGGTAGTGGGGTTGTATCCTTTGTGTAAAAAGTATGACCGGTATAAACAAACGCACAGGGAAAAATGGTGGCTGAGCTACCTGTGATGGTTCAGATGTACCGCATCGGCGGGCAGGACTTTCGTTCTTTGTTCCACTCAAACCAAAAAACTGAATTGCATGAGAAAAAGTATCATCCTTCAATTTGTTGCAGCACTAGCCGTTCTGTTCCATTCGGCTGCACTCCATGCACAGATTACAGGACCGGAGCTGGATGCACTGGTAAAAAAGGGCATGCAGCAATTCGAGGTAGCCGGCGTGGCGGTAGCGATCGTGAAAGACGGCAAGATTGTTTATGAGAAAGGCTATGGCGTAAAATCAGTTGAAACCCAGTCTCCCGTTGATGTGTACACGAATTTCCAGATTGCATCCAACAGCAAGGCATTTACGACAGCTGCCTTATCGATACTGATCGATGAGGGAAAATTAAACTGGAAGGATAAGGTTCGTACCTACCTGCCGGAATTTAAAATGTACAATGATTATGTAACCGAAAACTTCCTGGTGGAAGACCTGCTTTGCCACCGCAGCGGACTGGGCCTTGGTGCCGGCGACCTGATGGACTTTCCTGACGGTACCAATTTCACGATCCAGGATAAATTGAAATTTGCCCAATACTTTACACCAGTTTCCGATTTCAGGACAAAGTATGACTACGACAACCAGCTCTATTTTATCGCCGGGGAACTGATTGCACGTGTGAGTGGGATGAGCTGGGAGAAGTTTATCCAAAGCCGGATACTCGATCCATTGCAGATGCGTCATTCTTATTCGTCATTGGGCGGTATGCAGGATAAAACCAACCTTGCTACCCCGCATTCCACCGAAACGGGCAAGATGCGCACCATCGCTGCCTTCCAGGATCAAATCAACGGCGCAGCAGGCGGAATTCTTTCCAATGTGCATGATATGTGCGCGTGGATGATGACCCAGCTGAACAAAGGGAAGTATGGGGAAGATCTTTCCAGGCAATTATTCACCGAAGCCAGGCAAAGGGAGATGTGGACCATTCATACCATTACCGGCGTAAATCCTGATCCCCGCTACAACCAGCATTTCGGCGGTTACGGACTGGGATGGGGACTGGGCGATATCAAAGGCAATATGCGGGTATCCCATACCGGTGGTTTGCCAGGTATGCTCACCAGTGTTACACTTATACCGGATATTAAACTGGGCGTGGTCATCCTCACCAATACCGAAAATGGCGGTGGCGCCTTGTTCTCTGCGGTTGGTAATACCATTATAGATAGTTACCTCAAGCTCGATAAAGTCGATTGGATCGAACGATTCGGCAAACGATTCACTGCTATGAAGAACAACGGGGATTCCGTTACCACTGCAGTATGGAACACCGTTGCCGCTGCAAAGAATAGTAAAGTAAATGCGGGCGATTATACCGGTATCTTCGAAGACAAATGGTTTGGCAAGGTAGAAGTGTTCCTGAAAGATGGACAACTCTGGTTTAAATCTTATCGCTCACCCAAACTCAATGGGCCTATGCAATTGTACAAAGCCAATACTTTTGCGATCAAATGGGAATACCAGGACATGAACTGCGATGCGCTGGCAATGTTTAGCCTGGATGAAAACGGAAAGGCTGTGCGTATAAAAATGAAAGGCATTTCACCCAATATCGATTTCAGTTTCGACTTCCAGGATTTGGATTTGCAAAGGATTGAGAAATAGCCGGATTGAAAAGATCAGGCTGAGATTATAAAAACACAGCCATCTGTGAAATACATAAGTCTTATTACTACATTACTGCTAACCTTTGCTGGTCGTGGTCAGTCAAGGCTGCAGGTCGATACCATTCCTCAGAGCGTTTCGGTATTTGAAACCGCCCCTGGATTCGTGCTGAATACAGGGTGGCATTGGAAGGCCGGTGACGATACCGGCTGGGCCGCTACTGATTACAATGATAGTGCCTGGCATTCGGTGAACCCATTATTGGATGTACACCATTCACAACCTGGTTTGCCGAAAACGGGTGTATTCTGGCTTCGGCTGCGGTTCGCGATCGATAGTAACATTCAAAAAAATCAACTGGCCCTGCTAATTCAGCAGTCCGGAGCTTCAGAGATATACTATAACGGAAAGTTGCTAAAGCAATTTGGATCGATTGACGATGGTAAACATCCAACCATTGCCTATGATCCCAAATTTGACCCCATCCTTCTACCGGTAAACCAGGAAAAGACACAAACCCTCGCCCTGCGGTACGCATTACAGCAGAATGTTCTGTACAGCACAGCATTTGGAACTACCAGTAACCCTTTACTCATTGCAAAACTTCAGTATGCCAAAACCGCCATCGACAGCTATCACCAGGCAGAAATGCTGTTAAGCGGCTATCATTTTTTCGTGCTGGGCCTTTTCTTTTTGCTCGCCTTAATTCATATCGGATATTATTTCTTCAGTAAATCGCAGAAAGCCAACCTTTACCTGGCACTCTATGCGCTTTGTTATATGGGTTATATACTAAGTCCGATCCTCATCGATACCCACGCTGTTTTTTCGAAGTACTTTGCTTCGACTGCCAGCTTTTTCTTTGTTGATATAGTAGGACCCTTGCTACTTTCTGCAATATACATTCTGCTAGGATTTAAAAGAGATTGGGTATACTATGGGGCCCTCGCCGTGTTCATTCTATCGATTGGCGTCTACTTTTGGCAATACCAGTGGGGCTGGCGTGTGGGCACCGATTTAATGAGCATGCTGGTGCAGTTCGCCATTATCCGGATCGTCATTCGTGCGGTTCGTCAGAAAAAGAAAGGCGCCTGGTTGCTGGCAGTCGGCGCCGTACTTTTTTTGCTAACATTTGCGGTATTCATTGCAGGCCCTTTGCTCTTTCCGGCCAACCTGGTGCTGATAAATGTTCTGTTCGTAGTAGCTGTTCTGTGCATTCCGCTGGCCACGTCTTTGTATCTCGGCCTCGAGTTTGGATTTGTGAGTGTATCACTGCAGGAGAAACTGAATGAAGTAAGCTTGCTGTCAGAAAAGAATATCGCCCAGGAAAAGGAAAAGCAGCAATTGCTTACCTCGCAAAATGAAACCCTGGAAAAGCAGGTGCGGGAGCGAACCGCCGCACTTTCGCAATCACTCGAAGAACTAAAAGCCGCACAATCACAATTGATACAGGCCGAGAAAATGGCTTCATTGGGTGAACTCACTGCTGGTATCGCCCACGAGATTCAAAACCCGTTGAACTTCGTGAATAATTTCAGCGAGGTAAGTGTTGAATTGATCAACGAAATGCAGGATGCCATCAACCAGCAGGATACAGCAACGGTGAAGGAAATTGCCGGCGACATTCGTGCCAACCTGGAGAAAATTGAATTTCATGGCAAGCGGGCCGATGCAATCGTAAAAGGCATGTTGCAGCACAGCCGAACTGCAGCTACTGCAAAGGAACCTGCCGATATCAACAAGCTCGCCGATGAATACCTCCGGCTTTCGTATCACGGACTGCGAGCAAAAGAAAAGGACTTTTCAGCCAACTATGTGACCGCGTTCGCAGCGGATTTGCCCCCTGTACAAGTAGTGCCGCAGGAAATTGGCCGGGTATTACTGAATCTTTTCAATAATGCATTTTATTCCGTCAACCAGAAAAGGAAAATCGCGGGTGGCGATTATAAGCCATTGGTTTCGATATCCACCGCGTATGAACAGAGAATGTGCTGTATTCGTGTTTCCGACAACGGAATGGGTGTACCGGCGGCCATCCGCGACAAAATATTTCAGCCTTTCTTTACCACCAAACCAACCGGACAGGGAACAGGCCTCGGTCTTTCGATAAGCTACGATACTATTAAAGCACACGGCGGAAGTTTTGAACTGCAGGGCGAGGAAGGTGAATTCGCGGAGTTTATCATTAAATTGCCGGTGGAACCGCGGCGTTCTGAAACGAAATAGACGACATTATGTATCTGGAATTGATCATTATCCTGGTTCTCCTGAGTTACCTCCGCCGGACGGTGCAAAGGGATGGTTCCGACCCTGTATTACTGCAGCGCATCAATATTGCAACGGCTATTTCGATCACGCTGCTTGCAGTGAGTGGATTCCTGTCGAACAAACATGGCCTGGGGGCATGGCCAACCCACGCATTCGCACTGCTGGTTTTGTATGTTGGGTTTAAAGAACCTCGTTTCAAACAAGCGCGCTCACTCTTTTATGCGGTGCTCCCAATTGTTTTTATTGGCATTACAGACGACCTGGTAAGACTGCTGGCGCCCCGCTTCCATGCAGACTACCGTGATTTTTTCCAAACGGCTTCCGTGTTTGGGTTTGTCTGGCTTTTTGCCATGTGGTTTATCGTTCAGCGTCAGCGCAAAGCCCTCGATAAAGAACGCAAAATTGCGCTGGAACGCGAGAAAGACCTGCAGCTTACAGAAAAGATAAAGGCAGAACTCGAAGTACAGGTGGCCGACCGTACCGCTGCACTTACACAACAGAAGCAAGAGCTGGAGAATACCATTACAGAATTGAAAGCTGCCCAGGCACAGCTTGTACAGGCAGAGAAGATGGCATCCCTGGGAGAACTTACGGCAGGTATTGCCCATGAAATTCAAAACCCGCTGAACTTCGTAAATAATTTTTCCGAACTCAACACAGAATTGATCGCAGAAATGCTGGGTGAACTGCAAAATGGCAATGCAGATGAAGCCAGGGCCATCGCGGCCGATATTGCCGAAAACGAAAAAAAGATCAATCACCATGGGAAGCGGGCCGATGCCATTGTAAAAGGCATGCTGCAACACAGCCGCAACAGCACCGGGCAGAAAGAGCCCACGGATATCAACGCCCTGGCGGATGAATACCTTCGTTTGGCCTACCATGGTCTTCGCGCCAAGGACAAAACGTTCAATGCACAGATGAAGACCGATTTCGATTCCAATCTCGGGAAAGTTTCGGTAGTACCGCAGGATATGGGGCGGGTGTTACTGAATCTTATTACCAACGCGTTTTATGCCGTAAACCAGAAGAAAGCTGAAATGGCAAAGCAGGCGGGTGCAAGTTATGAGCCTACCGTAACCGTGATCACGCGGCGGTATGCAAATAAGGTGGAAATAACGGTGAAGGACAATGGCAATGGCATACCACCGGCCCTGCTCGATAAAATCTATCAGCCTTTCTTCACGACTAAGCCCACCGGGCAGGGAACAGGGCTTGGACTCAGCATGAGTTACGATATCGTAACCAAGATGCACGGTGGCGAAATAAAAGTAGATAACCGGGTGAACGAGGGTGCATCTTTCATCATCACCCTGCCCGCATAAAAGATGAATATGAAGATATTGGTGGTAGACGATGAACTGGATGTAAAGGCGCTGTTTGAGCAACGCTTTCGCAAGGAAATCCGGAATGGCCTGGTAAATTTTGCTTTTGCTTTTTCAGGAGAAGAAGCGCTGCAATACCTGGAGCAGTATGGTCATGAAGCCGTTCTGATTCTTTCTGATATTAATATGCCCGGCATGAGCGGACTGGAATTGCTCGACAAGATCAAGCACGGCCAGCTCCAGCCCATACCGATTGTGATGATGATCACTGCGTATGGCGATGAAGAAAACTTTAAAGCGGCCAAACGTTTGGGGGCAGATGATTTCCTGACCAAGCCGGTTGATTTTACTGTATTAAAGGAGAAATTAAAAATTACCCCGAATGGCTAAAATCCTGGTTGCCGACGATGAAGCGGATTTGGAGATGCTGATCAAACAGAAATTCCGCCAGAAGATCCGCGAAAAAACCTACGAGTTTGTTTTTGCCAGTAACGGCAATGATGCGCTGGAAAAAATACAGCAACACCCGGATATAGATATTGTGCTGAGCGATATCAATATGCCGGGGATGGACGGACTCACACTGTTGTCGAAACTCGGCGAAGCCTGGCCATTGATCAAAGCCGTGATTGTATCGGCCTACGGCGATATGGAAAACATCCGTAACGCGATGAACCGCGGCGCTTTCGATTTCGTGACCAAGCCCATCAATTTCGAAGACCTGACGCTGACGGTTGAAAAGACATTACAACATGTACAGCAGATCCGTAGGACCCTGCAGGCGATCAAAGAGAACAATATCCTGAAGATGTATGTGGATGAGACGGTGCTTAAGTTTATGGATAGCCGTGAATTCGAATCCTCCCTGGCTGCCAATGAAACCCTTGAAGGCACCGTCATGTTCATCGATATCTGCAGTTTCACAGCCATCAGCGAAACGGCACCGGCCGATATGGTGGTAAAGCTCCTCAACAATTATTTTGAAGTGATGGTCGCTGGTATCATCGCACAGGGCGGGTATATCGACAAATTCATTGGTGATGCCATCATGGCCGTATTCAAAGGCGATTACCACCTTGACAGGGCAATAGACGCAGCACTTGACGTGCGTTCAAAAATAAGCGCACTTCCGCCGGTGGAAGGGGGGCACGATTTTACACCGAAAGTATCGATCGGTATCAACAGCGGTGAAATGATCTCCGGTAATATCGGTTCCGCCAGCCTACGGCGTTTAGACTATACCGTTATAGGCGACACCGTTAACACAGCCCAGCGCCTGCAGGCGGCAGCTGCACAGAACCAGGTGCTGATTAGCGAACATTGTCACAATTTGATAAAAGAATCATTCAGCTGCCGAAAAGTTGGGGAAGTGAAATTGAAAAATAAATCCAATCCTGTCACCGTGTACGAAGTGCTCGATTAAGCCCGGAATGGAACAACCTGTATCAATACCAATCAAAAGTCTTCAACATACCGGTATTCCGGTGCGAGATATTCGTCGTTCAGTCTTGTTTTATGAAAAGCTCGGATTCCGGAATGTGATGGAAGCAGGCTTTGAAATCGAAATGCGACCCGGTACCTGTATTATGATGGAAAGGGCTTCGGTATTGATCGAGTTATACGAACTGCCCGAACCTGAACGAAGTGATGCCGCCCGCCGGAATGACGGCCATATCGATCATATTGCTTTCGACGTTGACGATATCGACTACTGTTTTCAAGTGCTGAAAGATGCTGGTTTTACGGTATTGGAGCCTGCCCCGGTGTTTCTCAGGTTCTGGAAAAGCGGCTGCAAATATTTTAATATTACCGGGCCGGATGGAGAAAGACTGGAGTTTAATCAAATTATCCCTTGAGAACCGCGGGAATTTTAGAAGTAAGATATTTTTATATAAGACATTGCCGCGGACACAATTCGTACTGTATCTCCAGGACTTTGCCAGATTTTTTGGAATGCCGGATTTGCTTATTGTAGATCCCTGTTTGATACGTATAAAGCATTCTTCCGAAGCGTCTTTGTACTTTTTACTTTGTACCAGATACCAGATACCCCTACGGGACTACCCGTCTTTGTACTAAAGACTATAAGCCTTCCGCTCATCAAACGCCACCAGCACCCAATCCTGTCCATACCCCGCCGAAGGAGGAACGCATTTGTTTTCGAAATGATGATCAATTTCAAAAACGGATGTTGAATGCCCGTCGCGGGGACTGAACCAGAAAGCTTTCAGTTTTTCGCCGCTGATTTTGTTGGGAACCAGGGTGAAAGGGCGACCTGCGCTGCTGTATACAAAGAGATAATCGTTGCCTCTTGTAGCTTGTATTCTTTCTGCCGGAGTATAATTGTTTTCTTTAATGACGGACTGATCGGGCACTCTTTCGGTAATGGGAAAAGCCGTCATTAGTTTTTTTACATAGGCCATTTGACTGGCACCCGGCAAACTGAGTGCATCGTACCAAAACAAATGTGGTCCATTGATGCCTTCTGCTTTCGGGCTGTACATCTGCCAAACGTCGTGACAGCCATAGGTGTGGCCAAAAGCACCCGCAAAGAGATCAAGGTAGGCAGCACGACGAACATCATAGGCGTTCGAAGTGCCCAAATCTTTTGAATTAAAACAAACCGGGTGGTCTTCGTAGATGGGCTCTCCGTCCAATACCGGTTTCACCGGCGATAAGGCATAATCGTTTTGAATATTATCATAACTGGCCGCATCCCTGCAATGGCCTGTTTGAAACATATTGAATGAAAGCCATTCATCCTGGTGGAACCATTCGGCAGACCCCAGCGCTGAAGGTTGGGGATGGAAACTGATTACCGCCTTGTTATCGGTTGCTT
>JAGWTK010000707.1 GCA_028876035.1 Bacteroidota bacterium | reverse complement strand
CGAGTACCAGGCTGAATGGTTTCCCGTAAAGAAAATACCACCGTTGATCTTCGACCATGGTGCCATGGTTACGCTGGCCAAAGAGAAACTCCGCTCCAAAGCCAACCACCACCCCATCCTGTTTGAACTGCTCGCCGAAAGATTCACCTTGCCCCAGCTCCACAATCTCTATGAGAAAGTGTATGAAACGGTTATAGACAAACGAAATTTTAGCCGGAAGATTCTTTCCTCTGGTTTGCTCGTGCGACTGAAACAGAAAGAAAAAGGATTTTCGAAACGGGGCGCCTATTATTATAGGATCGACAAAAGAGCCTACCAGCACAAGTTTGATGCTTTTGCCTTTCTTCCACCAGCTGGAAAATAATCAGCCTGATATTATTCGCCGGTGTCCTTATACAATTCCGACAAACGTTTGGCATGTTCGTCGTAGGCCGCTTCGAACAGCGCGGTAGCTTTCGCTGCGCCCACAACAGCACCGGCCGTCAGCACTTTCGGAGGATGGCCGGCCCTCGTGAGTTTATCGGCTACAGCCGCTTTCAAACTATTTACAATAATAGTGCCCCCCACGGTAGACCCCGGCGAAACCGGTGTTTCCAGTCCGGGTACATAAATCATCGAGTCACCTACGGGCGCGCCCGTATCCAGCACCAGGTCGGCAAAATCAGTGAGCTTTCGTCCGTCGGCTCTTTTGCTGCTGCTTTTTTGCAGGTGCGCTGTTGTTACCAGGGCTACCGTCCTGATTTTTTTCTGCCGGAACAGTTCCGCCATTTCTACCGGAACGATATTGCATCCGCTGGACGACACGACCAATGCCGTATCTTTTTCACTGAGCGAAAAATTACGGAGGATACGTTCCGCCAGTCCGCTTACATTTTCCAGGAACATCGCTTGTCGCTGCCCGTTAGCACCCACCACATTGTTATGATAGGTGAGCGATAGTTCTACGATCGGATTGAAGCCCGGAAAGGATCCATACCGCGGCCACATCTCTTCTACCATAATGCGGCTATGCCCGCTGCCGAAAAGGTGTACCATCCGGCCCGCCAGGATACTCTCTGCGAACCAACCGGCGGCCGTTTCGATCGCTTCCTGCTGCGCTGCTATTCTATCGATTATTTCCCTGCATCGTTGCAGGTATTCGTGGGTCGTATTCATGCAATTTTTTTTGTGGCCGGATACTGACGAATCGCAAAACAAGCGGCACCGATGGCACCCGACAGATCGCCGAATGCCGCCTGCACCACGGGCGTAGGCGGGTTACCCGGGCACCATTCAAACCGGGCGATAAACTCTTGCAGTGGCAGGAACAACTCCTTGCCCGCCTGCGCAATGCCGCCGCCAATAACGATTTTTTCTGGTGACAGAATATTAATCACAGAAGCCAGCCCCATCGCCAGCCGCTTAACCGACAGCAACCAGACCGACTTCGCATATTCATCACCGTTACCTGCAGCGTGCAGCAGATCCTGCGTAGAGGTAAACCTGCCCCCACTTCTCCGTTCAATACTATAATTCCCAATGCATTCTTCGAGGCTGCCCGGCATACCCGTCACATCACAGTCTCCATTTTCATCAATCACCATATGCCCGATATGACCTGCCTTGTTAAACGCTCCCTGGTAGGGTTTCCCATCGATCAGTACGGCCCCCCCAACACCTGTTCCGAGCGTAATCAAAACTGCGTGTTGCAAATCTTTTG
>JAGWTK010000145.1 GCA_028876035.1 Bacteroidota bacterium | reverse complement strand
TACACTGTCGTTGTCGATATAGGTCGCCCAGTAATTACCCATATCCGAGCGCAGGCCTTTAATCAACGTCAGGTTTTCCAGCGGATCCTGTTTTGACTTCGGATCAAAATTCAGCAGAATACCATTGTTTTTTGAGAGCACATCTTTCTTGGCAGACGAAAAAAGAATACCGAGTAGCATCAGTCCAAATCCGAGGTGGGCAATCGAACCACCGGCAACCTTCAATTTGCCATTGAGGCCGGTCCAGATATAGGAGGCATTGCCGATAACAGCATATACTGCTGCAAATACGGCGAGATGTATCGCGGCCAAAAATCCGGCCCCGTGCTTCTGGTAATTAATATTGCCAAACACACTTATCAGAACTGAACAACCCAGCGCCAGCACCAGGGGTAGCCAGGCTTTTTTGAGGAACGCTTTCGGTGTATCCTTATACCGCAGAAACTGACCTATGCCCGTGAGCAGACCCAATACAACAGCCACGAATACCTGTATTTTATTATACGCAAACTCAGGATCTTCCGGGGCTGCAGTGGTTTTACCCGCCAGTTTATTGTAGATGGGCGTGAAGGAAGTCTGCCAGGTGATGACGATCGCCGCCAGGAATAAAACGAGTGCACCGATAAACATCCAGAATTCCCTGGAGTAACTACTCTCTTCTTTTGCTATATGCGGTATTTCCTTAAACCTCTTTGCAAACAGGAACAGGGATGGCAATAGGAAAATCGCCATCAGCGAAATAAGCTGCAGGTTCATTTCATTTTCCACGAAAGCATGTACCGAACTATCGCCCAGGATGCCGCTGCGGGTAAGAAAGGTTGAAAACAGCACCAGGAAAAACGCAACGATAAAAAACAAATACGTGGCCCGGAGTGAATGCCCGGTGGCATTGTATACGACCTGTGTATGGAGCCCCGCAACCAGCACCAGCCAGGGAACCAACGAGGCATTTTCAACCGGGTCCCAGGCCCAGAAGCCACCAAATGTAAGTGATTCATACGCCCAGGCAGCACCCATCATGATGCCCAAACCAAGTATGCCTGCAGAAAAAATCGTCCAGGGTAAAGCTGCCTTTGTCCAACCAGCATAATCCCGCTTCCACAAACCGGCTATCGCATAAGCAAAAGGCACAATGGTAGAAGCAAATCCAAGGAACAACACCGGTGGGTGAATCACCATCCAGTAGTTCTGCAATAACTGGTTCAGGCCTAGTCCGTCCTGCATCATTGGAATGCTGAGGTAATCGGGGCGACTGAAAATAGGTGCACTTCGCATGTTTTCCAGCTGGCGTACGAGCAGGAAGGGATTGATGCCAATTTTTGTTTCACCGAGGTAGATGCCGATGATCATCGTCGCAAGGCAAACCTGCATGATGCTCACAACCGTCATTACCGGCGCCTCCCATTTGCCGGCACGGAAGATCAACGCTGTACCCAGCACACAATGCCAGATGGTCCAGAGCAGGAAGCTTCCCTCCTGCGCCTCCCAGATACAGGCAAAGAGATAGCCGAAATTGAGGTTTTTGCTGGAGTGGTTCCAGGCGAAAGTGTATTCAAACTTGTGGGTAGAAACAATGTAGAAGATAGAAGCAAATACGGCCAGCACCGAAAAACAGTCGACCGCAAAGGCGATCCTGGCCAGCTTTTTCCAACCCTGCTGTACCTCCGATAAAGTAGCAGAAGCGCTTTTGAAATAGGCAATGGCAGCTACCAAAGAAGCTACCAGGGCGAGAACAGTAAAGAAATGGCCCAGTTGGCCCGGTAGCAGGTGTTCACCAATAAACTTCATGTCGGCTAGTTGGTTATCGTGAGATTCTTCTTCATTACGTTGGGATCGTCTTTGTATTTGCTCGGACATTTCATCAGCATGTCCTTGCATTCGAACTGGCCATTCTGCCATTTGCCATTCAGTACCAACCGTTCACTTTTTTCGAAATCCTGTGGTTTGGAATTCCGGAAAATCACGGTAGCGGTATTGCCCAGTGTATCAACCGCGGTAAAGGTCATATAATTCGGATCGCGGGCAGGATCGTATTCCACCGGTTTCGATTTGTCCACTTTCGCGATCAACCTTACAAATTTTCCCTCCTTTTGACGGGCTGAGGCGATGGTTTCATAGGTGGTCAGATTGCCGGTGAAACTCACCAAAACAGCAATTGCCGCGGCAATCAGCACAAGGATTATAATATGCGTCTTCTTCATGGTAGCAATTTCGGCGGTAAAATTAGTTCAAAAAACCCGTATGAAACAGGCCGTGGACGGTTATATATCAACAAACCAGATGAGAATGATCAACCCTGCTGCCATTCAACAGCAAGCGGGCGAATTGGTTCGCCGAACGGAAAATTTAACAGTCGTTAGTTTAGAGAATTTGCAACGCGCAGGCAATATTTTGCTTCTAGTAGATACTGCACTAACTTGCGCAGCGTTTCACACAGTAATCTATTCATGGCAGACTTATCACAATTTGATCCTAACCGCGCCGGCAATCCCAATAACAATATTTTCGGGTTGCCTTTTTCCGAAGAAGAATCGCGGGTTGTTATTCTTCCTGTTCCCTGGGAAGTTACTGTCAGCTACGGTGCCGGTACTTCCAGGGCTACCGATCATGTGTGTAAAGCAGCGCTGCAGGTCGACATCTTCGATCACGATGTGCGTGACGGCTGGAAAAAGGGATTTTACATGCGCACAGCTGATAAGAAGGTGTTGATGAAGAGCGACTACCTCCGCAAAGAAGCTGAACTTTATATCGACTATATTTCCAAAGGTGAAATCGTTGAGAAGAACAATTTCATGTGCAAGAGCATGAAAGAGATCAACGAGGGCGGTGTTTTTCTGAATAACTGGGTATACCAGCAAACAAAGGAACTGCTCAGCAACGGGAAACTGGTTGCCCTGCTCGGCGGCGATCACAGCACACCGCTGGGTTATATGAAGGCCATCAGTGAACGCTATCCGTCTTTCGGGATCCTGCAAATTGACGCGCATGCGGATCTCCGCAAAAACTATGAAGGGTTTACGTATAGTCACGCCTGTATCATGTACAATGCGCTTACTGAAATCAGTAACCTCGAAAAACTGGTACAGGTAGGTGTGCGCGATCTATGCGAAGAAGAACACGATTACATCGGCAGTAGCAACCACCGGGTAGTCACCTATTATGATCATGAATTAAAATCGCGGCTTTTTGAAGGACAACACTGGAAACAGCTGGCCGACGAAATTGTATCCCATCTCCCGCAGCATGTGTATATAAGTTTTGATATCGACGGACTTGATCCCAAACTTTGTCCGAATACCGGTACACCCGTGCCAGGCGGACTTGAAATAGAGCAAACGTTTTACATCTTCCGGCAAATCCTGAGAAGCGGCCGCAAAATCATCGGCTTCGACCTTTGCGAAATTGGTACCGGCGATACGGAAATGGATGCGGTCGTTGGCGCGCGCATTCTTTGGAAGCTGTGCAATTTTTTGGTAGCTGGTATTTAGTACCTGGTATCTGGTAAAAAGTACGAAGTACAAAGTACAAAGACAGTCGCTACGATTTCAACGGTAGAATGTTACGCAAGTTCCCGACTACATGAATTAAATATCGAATCGCCAAACATCATCACTCCGAAGCCCACTCAATGTAGTATGTGCACTAAGAACCAAAAACAAAGAACCAAGAACACTTCAGCACCAACTAAACACTAACGACTAAGGACTATCGACTAAGGACTATCGACTAAGGACTACCGACTAAGGACTACCGACTTCCTCAGCTGCTCCCGGCAATACGCATTAAATTCATCCTCCTCTGCATCTCCTTCTTCGTCTACCGTTTCCCGCTGGAAGAGCCGGTTATTGGTAAAGTCGAGTGTAAGCAAGTCGTCTTTAAGTACGATATTGTTAAAATCTTTCCAGGTATAACGGCGACGGATAAATGAATTGATGAGCACCTCCTGGTCAGTAAAGCCAACTTCCAATGGCTTTTTTGCCAGTCTTTCAACAAGTCCCATCAGTGCAAACGGAACAAACAACCAGTTGAGAAAGGGCATCACTATCCAGGCAATGGCGGCCACCAGCAGTGCTCCGTTGTAAAAAACCGGTTTGCCTTTTTTCGACTGGTAAATATTATAGCCCAGAAGTGCTGCTAACAATACGCACACAAAAATCACCGGCAGCTTCATTTGTCCGGGTATGAATTGCTGCCGGATAAAAATCAGGAGCGAGATAAACAATACCAATACGGAAAAACGATCAATCTGTTTCCCATTCTTATTCTTAAGTGTCACTACAAACTGGTACACCATGGGGCGAAGATAGGATTCGACGGAGGATTTAAGAGGTAAGATGTAATGATGTAAGATCAGGTCCCGGCGCACCTGATTGAGTCCTGTTTATTTCTTGAATTATAGATTTCTTGATTCCTGGATTTGCGCGGCAGGAGGCAACATCATTATCGGCTCATGCAACCGTTTGAAGCATCTTGGTACTTTGTACTTCGCACCCTGGAATCCTGAAAGAAAAGTTAATCCAGGTCCCGGGACGAATCAAGCTTATGGAATCGAACGACCCCCGCATCCCGCAGAAAACGCTGCTATGAACGCAATTGCCATCCACATTGTACACCCCGCGTTCGAAAACCTCAAGCGCCTGGGTCGGTTATTCCATCTCGTCGCTGGATTACTAATTCTTTCCAGCGCCCTCCATCAATTGCAAAATCCTGTTTTTCGTCCCCTGTATTTCTGGAGTCAGCTGGTGATCGCCATCGACATCTTGCTGGTTGTTTTTGCAAGTCCCGAATTGGTCCGCGAAATGCCCAGGACCAACCTGGTGCTGCGCGCAGCCGAAACTTTATTGTTTGGGAGTGGCGCCGGAGTGCTGATGATGGAAGGCAATTTGGCCGCAGGTATCGCCCTCGCCGTGGTGGCCGGCGCGTATGGATACCTTTTATACTGCGAGCAAAAACTGCGTCACGACAGAACGGTCATCTTCAGTCATACCGGCATTTCGGTTTCAAACCTGCCCCAGAACCGGTTCTTCTTATGGTCGGGTATCAACGATATTGACATTCAATACCAGCAGGTGACGCTTCATACTGCCGGGGGAAGGAGCTATGATTTCCCCTTGCAACCACATCTTGCATTCGAAGAACTGGATCAAATTCACGAATTTTGCAGGCATTATCTGAAAAAGGGAATACAGTAGGCGGCTGATTCGTGCTGACCAGCTGTTTTCCCGCAACACTGGTGCATGAAGCATTCTCCTTATTTACTCTATTCCGACGGGAAGGGAAATATATTCGAAGACGACACACTTTATGCGACCGGCCGTGCTGGCTGGGATGCGTACCCGGTTGAACCGGATGATTGGATTCCCCTGCCCGACGGTGGCTCGATGTATGAACTACCGGGTCGTCGCGGTATTGGCATCGATGTAAAAACCGGGGAAATGCGCTTATGCGAAAAAGGATGGGCTGTTGCAGCTTTTATCCCACCGGCGCACACGGGTTTATTTATTGCCGCGTATGAAACCGGGCCAGATGCACCTACGTTACCGCTTTTTTGCTATACAGCCGCCGGCTGGTACAACAATCAATTTTATGTAACTGCCGTTCGCATTGAACAAGACATCCGCCAGGAATGCGCCGGATACGACGACACAAAAATAAAATCCGGGACCGCCACGCTCCTCGAAGCTTATCCGCACAACCGGCTGGTAAAACACCTGATGGAAAATTGCTGCCTCACCTACAGTTGTCCGGCTGCCCGCAACTTCGCGCTGGCGCGTTGGGAATGTCCTGTTCCCAGTTCGCCGGCCTGCAACGCCAATTGCATCGGATGTATATCTTTCCAGCCGCAGGAAGAAAGTATTCCATCTACGCAGGATCGCCTGACATTCAAGCCTACTGCGGAAGAAATTGTTGAATTTACAGTGCCTCACCTGCAAACAGCGCCCTACCCGATTGTATCGTTCGGACAAGGTTGCGAGGGCGAACCCTTGCTGATGTGGGAGACCATCCGCGAAGCCATCATCGAAATAAGAAAACATACCGCCCGAGGTAGTATAAATATTAATACCAACGGTTCAAAGCCAGATGCGGTAAAAGCCTTGTGCGAAGCCGGGCTGAACAGCATTCGTGTAAGCACCAATTCGGCACGCCGGCCCATTTATGAGGCGTACTACCGCCCCAATAATTACACGTTTGACGACATTGTCGAAAGCCTGAAAGTGATGCGTCATTACGGGGGCTGGAGCAGTATCAACTATTTTGTGTTTCCGGGAATGACGGACAGCGAGGACGAATACGAAGCACTTCGAACGCTGATAAAGGAAACGAAACTGTCAATGATACAATGGAGGAATTTCAATATTGATCCGGATTGGTACCTGGGGCGCATCGGTGTAACAGAAACGGGAGACTGCCTGGGCGTAAAACAATTGCAGGACCTGATCCACGAAGAATTCCCTGATGTAAAATACGGTTACTTCAATCCCCCCATGGAGCGGATAAAAGGAAACTACGAAACAGATTTCGCCCACTACTAAATCCAGCAGCCACCCATTCATGGTCGCAACAGGCAGGCAACAGCAATACGCCGGGATCGGACTAGCTATACTCACCACGTTTATCTGGTCGGGTAATTATGTAATTGCCCGTGGTATTTCTAAACAACTTCCACCAGTAAGCCTCGCGTTTTACCGGTGGGGACTGGCGGCTGTTTGCATTTTGCCCTTTGCCTGGAAAGCTATTGTAGCACAAAAAGAAATCCTGATCGCGAACAGGTGGTATCTTTTGTGGACAGCCCTGACTGGCGTAAGTATTTTCAATACGTTTATTTACCTGGGCGGACATTATACTTCTGCCATCAACCTTGCCCTTATCGGAACTACCTCAGCGCCGGTATTTGCCACCTTTATGGCCGCATTCTTCCTGAAAGAGAAGATTTCCCGTTTTCGCATAGCTGGTATCCTTATCTGCATCGCGGGCATCCTTTATTTGTTGTCGGCCGGCAGCCTGCAACACCTGGCTTCGCTTCATTTTGGAAAGGGCGACCTGCTCGTACTGATCAGCGCCTTCACATTTGCCATCTACAACACATTGGTGCGCAAGAAACCGGCCACCCTCTCACCGCTTGCCTTTCTCGCTGTTATCTTCGCTGTTGGGGTAATCTGCCTGGTTCCTTTCTATGTTTACGAAGTGACGCATGAACAGGCTGTGCAATGGACACCTGGTATGTTCGCCATCATCGCCTACCTCGGTATTGGTAATTCTATCATTGCCTTTTTCTGCTGGAATGCTTCCATTGAAAAACTCGGTGCGTCGGGAACGGCATTGTTCGGTAACCTGATACCAGTATTCAGCACCATCGAAGCGGTCCTTTTCCTGGGAGAAACTTTTACCGTGGTTCACCTCATCAGCGGGGTATTGGTGATTGGCGGACTGGTGATCGCCAACCTGCAATTTCAAAAACGGACGCGCACATGAACATGTTGTTGGTCCTGCTTTGCATCATCGCTTTTTTGGCCGGCTTCGTCGATGCCATTGTGGGTGGCGGCGGATTACTTCAAACACCGGCCGCACTGGTCCTGATGCCGCAGCAACCTGTTTCTACCGTCATCGGCACCCTCAAAATACCTTCCTTCACCGGCACTTCGCTGGCAGCCGTACAATATGCGCGGAAAGTATCCTTTGACCGAAGGCAAATAGTGGCAATGATGGCTATCGCGATGCTGGCGGCTTTTGGGGGATCAACCCTGCTAACGGTGGTCAGCAACCGCTTTATGAGGCCGGTATTGCTTGTTATCCTGATCGCGGTAGCTATTTATACCTTGCTGAATAAAAACTTCGGTACCCACAGCACAAAATTGGTTTCCAGAAAACAGGAATGGATTCGGAGTATACTTATTAGCCTGGTGCTGGGTTTTTACGATGGATTCATTGGTCCGGGCGCCGGCAGCTTCCTGGTCCTGTCTTTCATCAGCTTACTCGGGTTCGATTTCCTCAGGGCCAGCGCACACGCCCGATTTGTAAACCTCGCCACCAACCTGGGCTCCATCGCATTATTTGCTATCCGCGGAAAAATCATATTTGGCATTGCCATCCCCATGGCGATTTGTAATGGCGTTGGAGGATTGCTTGGCGCAAGACTCGCGCTGCTTCGCGGCAACCGGTTTAGTCGCACGCTTTTTCTAATTGTCGTAATCGGAACGATCGCAAGGTTTGCCTACGAAGTAGTCGTTAGTCTTTAGTCGATAGTCCGGAGTCTTTAGTCGATTGTCCAATCGATTTGGTCCTGACGCCGAATCGAGCGTTCATAGCTCTCTGTTCTATGTTCCTGGTATAAATCGCCGGTAAGTCGGTCTAACAAAAGTTACAGGGTGCCGAATGAAAAGTAAGCTGCCGTCTGGGTACTCGGTACTAAATACTTGGTACTCTCTCACCAAACATTCTTCGGGCACCAGTCACCATAGCGGTTGCCCAATAAAAATCCCAGGATGATTTCATGCGTTCCCTTTGTGAGTGTGCTCAATGCAGAAGTAGTGTAGTCGTAGGAATAGCTTACGTTAATGAGGCTTGACAGGTTCAGTCCGGCCATTGCGTTAAAACCGTCTTTCCACCGGTAGCCTGCGCCTACCCAAAGCAGGTCGAGGTACTGGAATTTGGCGTTTAGGTCGAACTGAGCGGGAAGAGGTTGAACATATTTAAGCATGACGCTGGGTGTCATCGAAATTTCATCACTGACCATAAAACGGTAGCCTGCCGTTGCAAAAAGATGGGGGACCAATTTCCCGGTTTGTTGCTTTACGGTGTTATTAGAAAAATAGATCGACTGCGGGATAATTTGCTGGGCAGAAAGGCCGGCGAAAAACCTGGAAGAATAAAGCCATACACCTGCGCCAA
>JAGWTK010000144.1 GCA_028876035.1 Bacteroidota bacterium | reverse complement strand
ACTGCCCACGGTTTTGTAGTTCGGGTTATTGAACCGGGAAAGGGAACATGCAGCAAAGGCATATTCCGGGAGCGACATATACCCTGAATCGATCTGTACAAGCCTGCATTGTTACCGATGAATGTCAGTGGCGAAGAAGTTGTAACCTGTTGGGCAGTGGCCGGGGATTTTTTCTGCCACCAACCTCCTGCTGCCAGCAAAGGATGTTCAAAATGTCCACCCCCGCACAATTGCTTCGCCATGCTAAAGAGCAGTGTTGGCTTTGGCTTACCCGTTGTTAGTTCAAAACAACCGCCTTCGTAGTGATAGCGACGGCGAACGAGCAGGCTGTCCCAGTCATATGCCCCCATCAGTGCCCAGAAAGTGAAACCCTTTACCGGAATTCCTTCCCTGTTCAGCCTGCAACAGGTATTCCAGTTCTCGTGCAACCAGCGGATCTGTTCTTCGCGTGTACAATGCAAATGACATTCTGTAACGGCAAGGGGCAGGTGATATCTTTCCCATGCTTCCCGTAGTAAAACGCCCAGTCCCTGCATCTTACCGGCATGAACGGCTTCGGTATCGATATAGTTATGCCTGCCGTTGCCGCCCGGTGGCTGACCGGGGTAGAGTCGCAGCCGGTGATCAAGATAACGTTCCGAGGTGACATAATAATTAAATCCCATCACTTCGGGTGTGCATGGCCGTTGGAGAAAGAAACTGAGCTGTTCGTTGCTGATGCCGTTGCGCCGGCAATGTGCCCAAAGCGAATGATGAGTGTCCAGTTTGCCGCAAAGCAAATCATAGCTCAGCCAGCGTCGCTCGTTTTCAAAATCAGCCTGGTATTGCAATAAACCGGTGCTGTGTGTTTTTCCAAGGTCCTCTGTTTGTACCAGTTTAGCCGCTGGATTTACGGTGCGAATGGCTTTCATTGCAAGCACTGTGGCTTTCACCTGGTTGAACAGCATCTTCAGGAAACTATGCTCGTCTTTCTTATGTGGATACCATAAACCATACAATCCGCTGAAACGGGCGGTCGTGAGGGGTTCATTGACCGGCGTATAGTATTCGAGCCAGGGAAAGCGCTTCGCTACTTTCAGCGCATACGCCGCAAATTTTTCAGGAAAGCCGTCGTCGAGCAGATCGGTCCATCCCGGGCCGCTCCCATGGTGCAATAATCCTGCAATTGGCTCCATGCCGTTTGATCGGATTTCTTCGAGTCTGCGGGATGTCAACGACCAGTCGATCGCTGCTCCCTCGGCGGGTTCATGTTTTTCCCATAGTACCGGGTAACGGAGTCGCCTGAAGCCCGCTGCTCCAATGAGTGCGATATCGTTCTCACGGAAATAATGCCCTGCATCGTACAGCTGGTCACGGTAATCGTCATTCACCCGGTTGATGGTGCATTCCACACCGCCCCAGCACTCAGGGCGTGAGGGTGGTGAATTTGTTTCCGTTGACATGCTTTTGATTTTCTTTTTGCGAAAGAATCTTTTTGTACAGCGCAAGTGATTGTCCTACTACCTGGTCCATATTGTAGTAGCGGTAAGTGCCCAGTCGCCCCGTGAAATAAACATTCCGGGTGCTTGAAGCGAGCAACTGGTAGCGTTTGTACAATCCCATGTTTTCCGGACGGGGTACGGGGTAATAGGGATCGCCCTCTGCTTTGGGAAATTCGTACACCACACTTGTTTTTGAGTGCTGTTGACCGGTCAGATACTTAAACTCAGTGATGCGTGTATAAGCTTGTTCATTCGGATAGTTTACGGTGCCGGTTGGCTGGAATACTTCTTTGTCGATCGTTTCGAATTTGAACTCGATGGATCGGTAGGGAAGCTTACCGTAACAGTAGTCGAAAAAATAATCGATAGGGCCGGTATAGATCATCTCTTTAAACGGTATATCATCTACGACGTCCTTATAATCCGTGTTCAGCATGATTTTGATGTTCGGGTGGTTAAGCATCTGTTCGAACATACGTGTGTACCCATGCAGGGGCATGGCCTGGTAAGTATCTGTGAAGTAGCGGTTATCGCGGTTATTCCGCGTTGGAATACGGGCTGCTACGGCCGCGTCGAGTTCGGAAGGGTCGAGTCCCCACTGTTTTCTTGTATAGTTCTTAAAAAACTTTTCATAGAGCTCGCGTCCAACTTTACTGGTTACCGCATCTTCGGATGTAATCACTCTTTCTTTCTTTTCTGCTTTTTGCTGGAGAAACCGATCTACTTCTTCTGCCGAAAGTGAAAGTCCGTACAACCGGTTGATGGTATCCATATTAATGGGAATCGGTACCAGCATGCCATCAACGCTTGCCAAAACGCGGTGCTCATACGGGCGCCATTCGGTAAACTGCCCCAGGTAGTCAAAAATGTCACGGCAATTGGTATGAAAAATATGCGGCCCGTACTTATGGACCAGGATGCCATCATTGTTGTAGTAATCGTATGTATTGCCCCCGATATGAGGCCTTTTGTCAATCAGCAATACTTTTTTTCCGCTGCCTGCGGCCAGTCGCTCTGCGAGTACGGCACCTGCAAACCCAGCCCCTGCAATTAAATAATCAAACATACTCGTCCTCCTTTTTAGTGGTTAATTGTTGTTGTTCTAATTTTTTTTCGATAAGGTGTATCATCCGGTCAACAGTAAGGTCCCACGATTTGTCAGCGAGCACAGCATCCACAGCTGCCAGCCATTGCTTATCGTTGCTCATTTCCAACGCACGTTCGATAGCGGCCACAAACGCTTCGGGGTTGCTGGCAATTTGTACCAGTCCTGCTGCACCATATTCACGGATGACATCCAGGATAGGTGTTGATACCACCGGTTTTCCAGCTGCGAGGTATTCGGGTGTTTTGGTAGGACTGATAAACCGTGTTGATTCATTCATAGCAAAGGGCATGATGGCAACATCCCAATGAGCGATGTAACCGGGCAGGTCGGCATACAGTTTCTGACCGTGATAATGAATATTCGGCGCCTGCGGTAAATGTGCAGGATCGATTTTTACAACCGGACCGATGAGAATAAACTGCCATTCGGGTTTCATTGCCGCCATTTCACGGAGCAGTTCTATGTCGAGCCGCTCATCAATCACCCCAAAAAATCCAATGCGTGGGTGCGGGATATATTGCTGGTCTGCAAAATCGGGCTGCGTGCGCCTTGCCTTTCCGAAATGTGCTTTGTCTATGCTGCTGGGAAAAAGGTGAACCGCTGCATGCCGATCCTTCCTCGCTTCATATAGACTAATGCCCCCGGTAAAAACGAGGTCGGCTTTCTCCATCAGCGCAGCCTCACGTTGCCTGAGCGCTTCCGGTGCATTTTTAAAAGCAGCCAGTTCATCCATGCAATCGAACACGACCAGCTTCGGGCTTTCGCAGGTTGCCCAGTCCAGTGCCATTGGCGTGTAATACCAAAGTATGCAGTTCTTGCAGGCGTGATCTGCGAAGGCTTCCTGTAGAAGATGGTTGATTTTATACATTCTTGTTCGTTCGTCTGCGGCGGCATTGATATGCGGAACGAAAACCCAGAGATTCTCCAACTCCTGCCGCTGTTCAAGAAACGGGGATTCGGTGTCGAATACCGGTTCTTCTACGTAGAATACGCGCCAGTGGCGCTGCATTCTGCTCAATATGTGTTGTGGTCGCTGAAAAACAAAGTTCCAGCGAAGGTGCGCGTAACAAATTATGTCCATAGGTATAAAAGCCTCCTGTTGAGTTGCCTGAGGCGAGGCTGCAGGCAGAATGGTATCAAATTCATGCCATTGCCTTTTTTCAAAGATTATGGGCAAATAGGGGACAGTCTATGGCTCCTGTGTGGTTAACCACATTTTGCAAAAGCCAACGCACCGGGTGTTTGTGTAGGATTGTCTACAAATAAACAGGGAAAGGCAATCCTTCCCGAAACATTCTGCCGGGATTTATCAATCCGGTGATGAAATACCCTCATTGTACGATGGCAATTACCGCATGTGATTTGCGCAGTATTCCGTTTCTTATTATCAACGAAAATGTTTTTTTATGAAGAAGTTTCTAAGTGTATTACTAGTTGCGTTTTTATGCGCCGGCGCATGGTCCTGTATGAAGAATGACGATGAGCAGGTCGACAATACCAATGCGATGGATGCTGAGTTTATGCAAAAAGCCACTGCAGGCAATAAAGCAGAGATAGCCGCAGGTGCCGTGGCGGTTAACCGCGCGATGATGGATTCAGTAAAGTTTTTTGGAAGAATGATGGTGGATGATCATTCCATGTCGCAGGGTATACTCGATTCCATCGCTGCTACCTTATCAGTAAACTTGCCTGCCGGACCTGATTCGATGCACATGATGCAACTGCAGCAACTTTCTATGCTCGAGGGGCATGTATTTGACAGTGTTTATCTCTCAATGCAGGCAAATGATCACCAGGCCGCTATTGATTTATACAATCGGGAAGCGGCGCAGGGCGCACATTACGGACTTAGGCAATACGCCGAAAAGCAGCTGCCTGAACTCCACAAGCATTATGACATGTTGATTCGCCTGTCGCATGTGAGATAAAAGGGAACCTGGCTCTTTATTATGAGGACGCGTTTGTGTTAGACAGCCGCTCGCGCAAAGCCTGGATAAGATCACCGAGCTCAACCATTAGGTAGTTGACCGTGTCTTTGTAATAAAAGCGGCTGGCCTGCAAGGAGTTTCCGTCCTGGAAGATGGCATCCATCTTTAGCAACAATACCCGCAGGTTGCGCGTGTTTTTGTTTTTGATCTTTTCCAAATCGTCCGGCACCTTGCCCAGGAGCATGCGGTATTCCATCACCCGCGATCGAAGCTGGTTGGCCTGGTCAGCAGTATATTGTAAACGAAGTGCTGACTGCATATCCTGCAGCGCACTGAGTAGAGATTCGTCCATAGTCCACGCAATTTTTTAGTCGCACCAAATATGCTAATCAATTAGCAGGCCTGTTTCAGGAAATGTGCAATGGCTTGCGCATATTGGTATATACCGATCAAAGGGTAGATGGAATGATCGTATGCGCTGAACCTGACCTGGCCCGGCTTCACCTTCAGAGCGGATCGTATTTGCGTGCTTTTAAAAAACTGCTGTTGAACTCAGTCAATGGTGGCAGCAAAGGAAGCTGTTGTTCCAATTTTCGCTTGTTTGACTTTTTTCGGCCACTTTTCATACTAACGACCTGGGGCCTTGGACTTGGCACCACCGCCAAACGGATGGCAGGAACACTTTCTTGAATGTCTAAACTTGTAACCATAGTAGATGGGAGCAGAAGAAATGTCAAAAAACTATGCCGTTTTTATCCAATGCCTGGTTAATTAATTCGGGGAGTCCTTTCTACAGATAAAGCAGGTGGGATGTACAAGATAAGCTAAAATATAAGTGCTGGTTTTATTGCTGAGCTGCTTGAATGAGTTTAAATATCCGGTGCATACAGTGCAAGGTATAAAGTCGACTCATCCGGTGGACAAGCTGTTGTTTTGAAAGCACTGCTTTTGGTTAGTAGTGTGGGAGCTATGGATAGTATTGACTGCTTGTTCAACTTTGCAGAGCCGATTTCGAAATAGTATTGGATGCGATACGCATGGTATTGAGGATGGTTTTCATTGGCACAGTAAATGAGCCTGCACCAGAAACCCGATTACTATGCAATCTTTGCGATGGGGCATTGTCGGCCCCGGAAATATAGCCCGCGATTTTGTCCGTGACCTGGCCTTGGTAACGCCGGTTCAGGAAGTGGTAGCTGCATTTGGCCATCATGCCGACAGCACACATGCTTTTTGCCGCGAATTTTTTATTGAAAAAGCCTGTTCAACACTCGCTGCATTTACCAACGACACCAATATTGATATTGCCTATATCGCGACGCCACATCCTTTTCACTATGAGCAGGCACTGGCGTGTTTGCAGAAGGGGATACATGTGCTTTGTGAAAAGCCGATGACCATCAATGCTGATCAATGCAAGGCTTTGATTGAAGCATCGGCTGCGAATGACTGTTTTTTGATGGAAGCGATGTGGATACGGTTTCTCCCCAGTATCCGAAAATTATTAGCGTTACTCCGCGATGATGCCATCGGTGAGGTGCTCTCGGTAAAGGCCTATATGGGTTTTCGTGCGCCGAAAGACCAGGGAAGCCGGTATTTTAATCCCGAACTCGGTGGTGGGTCCTTGCTGGATCTTGGGATCTATCCCGTTTTTCTTGCTCATTTACTGCTGGGCAAGCCTTCTTTGATTAAGGCCTTTGGTACCCTGGGCAAAACCGGTGTGGACGAAACCTGCGCCGCGCTCTTCGGTTATGAAAACCGTAGACATGCGATTATTGAGTCCTCGCTTTTATCTCCATCGGGGCAGCCCGCCGAAGTCGCGGGAACCAAGGGCGTCATCAAACTGCAAAATCCTTGGTTTGAAAAATGTCCCGGCATCGAATGGCAGCGGTACAACGAAGAAAAGCAATTCTACCCGCTTGACTGGGAAGGCCACGGACTGCAGTTTGAAGTGATGGAAGTACTGCGCTGTATCGCCCATGGACAAATTGAAAGCGAATACTTCGCGCATTCTTTCAGTCTCAACATCTGCGAAACCATGGATGAGATCAGGGCGCAGATTGGGTTGAGTTACCCTCGGGAGTAATGTGATAAATGTGATTAATGTGATAAATGCGATTAAGGTGGTAAATGTGACAATGATAAATGTGATGACTGCGGGCGAGCAATCAACGGGCTGTACAGCGGAGCCATGAACAAAAAACTAAAAACTAAGAACTTTTCTATTTGAACGAGAACGGAATTACAACGACGATCGACTAAGGACTATAGATTAAGGACTATAGACTAAGGACTATCGACTAAGGACTGTATGGCTTTCTTCATATCAATCCCCTTACCCAATACCGGTTTAAAGATATCGTCGCTTTCGCGGATGCGCTGAACGGCGTTGTGGATGTTGAAGTCGGACATGCGCAAACCTTTTTTTACTTCTTCCCAACGGAGCGGCATGGATACGGTAGCGCCGGGTTTAGGACGCAATGAATAGGGTGCAGCCAGCGTAGCTTGCGGCCGGTTCTGCAGGAAGTCGATATAGATTTTGCCCCGCCTTTGTTTGGTCGCACGTTCAATACTGGTGAATTCGGGCAGTGCCTCGTGCACCAGCTTTGCGATGAGCCTGCCAAATTCCTTCGATGCTTCGTAATCGTATTTCGCGCCGAGTGGAATATAAATATGGATGCCGGTGGAGCCGGATGTTTTGCAGTAATGATCAACAGTGGCTGCTTCCAACAACGCATGTGTTGCCTGCGCCGTTTCAATCACCTGGTCAAAGCTGCTCTTTTCTGTAGGGTCCAGGTCGATAATACACCAGTCGGGATTCTGCGGCTTTAGCACCGTGCTGCTCCATGGATTTATTTCGATGCAACCGAGCGATGCCATGTACAGTAAACTTGCTTCGTTGGTACAAACAAGGAAGTTTTTCTGGCGACCTTCACTGGTGTATGGAAAGGTTTTTATCCAATCGGGCGCTTTACCGGTGATATCCTTTTGATAGAAACCTGGCGCGTTGATGCCGCCCGGGTGGCGATTGAGTGATTGCGGCCGGTTCTTCAGGTAAGGCAGCATGTAGGGAGCCACCTGGTAATAATAGTTGAGCAAATCGCGCTTGCTGATTTTTTCTTTTGGCCAGAATAGTTTGCTCAGGTTGGTGAACTTTAGCGGATGACCGTTTATTTTCCGTTGTTGTTGCTCCTCGGAAGGATTCAATAAAGTGTTTCGCTCTTGCTCAGGAGCTGCCACCTCTACCACATTTTCAACGGCCGCTGCTTTCTCTGCTACTACTTGCTGCGCGGGTTTGTCCTCCCGCATCCCTTCGAACGAGGGATGCCGCATTACACCGTCGGTCGTCATTTCTGTAAAAGCTACTTCACAAACGAGTTGTGGTTTTAACCAGATTGCTTTCGCATGTGGTGGATCGTGGCGGAAGCGGGAAGGTTTGTTTACGTCTGGCTCGTCGGTAAAGGGACAGGTCTTGCGAACCAGTGGCGTGAACTTTTTCAGCATTTCTTTCTGCAGTTGATCCGAAAAACCCGTCCCGATTTTTCCGGTGTATTGCAGCTTTTTATTTTTGAAAACGCCTACCAGCAGCGCACTGAAGCTTTTTGCACTCCCTTCGTTTTTGGTATAACCACCAATGACCACTTCCTGCCTGCGACCGACCTTTATTTTGAGCCAGTCCTTAGAACGCTCCCCCGGAACATACACACTATCCGCCTTTTTCGCCATGATTCCTTCCAGCTTCATTTCTTTGGCGGTTTGATAGAAACTGAGACCACTCGTGGCAAATGCCTCGCTGATGCGAATCAACGGGTGTGCTGGTAACGCTTTCTCCAGCAAGGCCCGTCTTTCGGTGAGCGGAAGATCCAACAGAGAATAGCCATCGAGCCATAACAAATCGAATACATAGTAAAGTAACTGTCCGTCCGCCTCGCTGCGCCAATTCTGCAGCATTCCAAAATTGGAGATTCCTTCAGGTGTGGAGACAATGATCTCGCCATCGAGTACAGCATGTAAACCGAGTGTTTGCAGTGCCGCATGGATCGGGTAGAATTTTTCATCGAATGATTTCTGGTTGCGCGACCAGAGCCCGACCTTTGTATCACGGAGATGCGCAACCGCCCGATACCCATCCCATTTAATTTCGTATAGCCAGTCTTCGGCGTCGAAAGGTTTATCGACCAGGGTTGCCAGCATGGGCGCTATGGACGCAGGGAAGGCTGCTTTTTTACCGACGGCCGGGACTTTTTTTTTAGATGCTGCTTTTATTGTTTTTTTGGGTGCAGCTTTCTTTTTTGCGCTGGCGGGTTTCTTTGTTTGTCCGTATACTTTATCCGGTGCCTTTTCCATCTGCGGAATGGTTTTGCCGGAAATTACTGA
>JAGWTK010000706.1 GCA_028876035.1 Bacteroidota bacterium | reverse complement strand
CTATCTTTAAAATATTCCCGCAGATCCTTCTCTCCTATTTCCACCACCATCCCGGAGTTAGCGAACGGATTGTCGCGTTTTGAAGGACTCCAGCCGTTCACCACCAATTCACCGGGAGCGGTAGAAGCGGTGGCGATGATCCCACCCGGACACATACAAAAAGAGAACACGCCCTTATTAGCCACTTGTTCTACTAACCCGTAGGAAGCCGGCGGTAAAAACGGGTCGCGGCGGGCGCAATGATACTGTATGGTATCGATTAGCGATTGTGGATGCTCGATCCTCACCCCCAGGGCAAACGGCTTGGCTTCAATTAGAATTTCTCTTCGGTGTAAGAGGGTAAAAATATCACGTGCCGAATGACCGGCCGCCAGCAGTACGGCTGCTCCCTCTATCGTATCTCCGTTTTGTGTAGTGACCGATACAATCCGATCATTGGCCATAATAAAATCCGTCACCCGCTGCCCGAAGTGAATTTCCGCCCCACAGGCCAGCAGTTGTTCGCGCATCGCACTAATAATCCCCGGGAGCTTATTGGTGCCGATATGGGGATGTGCCTCATACAATATATTCTCAGCCGCGCCGAACTGGTGCAGCAACTGCAAAATCCGGTTGATATCGCCCCGTTTGTTGCTCCGCGTATACAACTTGCCATCACTATAAGTACCAGCACCGCCTTCGCCGAAACAGTAATTGCTGTCCGCATCGATGATACCTTCCCGGTTTAACAATGCCAGGTCTCTTCTGCGGGCACGTACATCCTTCCCCCTTTCAAGAACAATGGGCCGGATGCCGTGGACTGCCAATTTTAACGCAGCAAACAAGCCGCAGGGGCCTGCGCCTATAATAATAACCCGGGGTGCGTCGGCCTGCAAAGGTTCAAATACGATGGGTTGATAACGCTGGGGGGAAAAGGGCTCGTTTATCCAAACAAGGGCGGTGAGTTGTACCATTGGCTGACGGCTCCTTGCATCGATCGACTTTCGCAGTACCCGAAAACCGGTGATGCTGGCTGGATCAACACCCGCCTCACCCGCCAGGGCTGACTTAAGCGAGGATTCATTGCCCCATATCGCCGGTAGAAGACGGCATTGTACCTGTTTTTGCATGTGTCTGGCAGTTGACCAAAAAACAATTTCCGAAATTACGAATCAGGTGCTGTAAACCATCAAAAAGACTCCCAGGTAAGGCCAAAAAACACTATCTTCCATAACAGCTGTAAGGTGACTGCTGCTACTTGGTAGCTGATTGCCTGCCTCTCCTTCTTTGCGTAATTGATTAGCAAAATTTATTCACAAAAAGAAACGGCTTGATACTTTTTTTGCAAGAATAAGCCATGTAATTTTTTAAAATATTTTTTTACCGTGGAACTGACGATCGTCAGTCATAACAATGCTGAGAAACAGTTGACACAACCCAATACAGGCAACGGTTTCAAAGCAATGCTATCATTTAATAAAAAGTGTTTTTTCCGAGGGAAAACCGTGAAACAACTGATTGTTTTTTGCATGTCTTCAGCACTGAAAAAAACCAGTGAATAAAAAATTTTTTTTTCAACAAAAAGTTTTGATATTCGTCCCCCTGCGTTACTTTTTCAACCAGAATTTCGTCGCAAGATCCTGTGGACTAATCCTGAAATAAAACAACCGATAACTCAATATAAATTGCTGACCCGATAATGGCCAAAACCTTCGATAAAGTCTGGAA
>JAGWTK010000705.1 GCA_028876035.1 Bacteroidota bacterium | reverse complement strand
CTTTCTTTTCGCCTTTGCAATCATCCGTTCCAATGCTTCGGGGTGTTGCAGCATGTACTCCACTTTGTTGACCATTTCTTCAGGCTGTTTAAAATAGATTACTTCATCATCGGTATAGAAAGTTCGGGTTTCGTCGTTGTCTTCTGCTGCCAGTGCTGTTTCACAGGCCGGAATTTCAAAAGTGCGGGTCGTATGCAACTCAGGAAACCGTTTCGATAAAAATCCCAGTCCTACCAGGCTGCCCGAAATGGCTCTTGCATATTGTTCATCAAAAAGGCCCGTTCCCAGGTATTCCAAAGCAGGGTTATCCCGGTGTTTACCCGCAAAGCCCGACCATCCTGCACCCGCCAGTTTAACCCGGATTTTTCTTTCCAGCAATCCACCGATTGCTGTTTCGCGCCAGGGCTCATGCTGACCAATAAACACCACACCGGTTTTCTCTTCGAACCGATGGTAGGCGTGGTGCAGTGCCGGATCGTATCCCTGCGTGCAATACAATACTTTGCCTGCACCGGCCTTTTTGTACATGTCCAGCTCAAAAGATTTTGTTGTTACACAGTAATCGTAGAGCGGCAGGGCTGCATTAAATAAATGCGATTCGTTGTTCGTAAATGCAGTATCCGGTGTGAAATGAACAAGAAGGGTGCCGGGTTTCTTCAGCGCTGCCAACACCCCGGGTTCAATGAATACCCCTTTGTCGATCCAAATCAAATCGAAATCGGCCGCATTCTTTACCTGCTCGCGGATATACTGGTTCACGTTACGAATCAGCGGACCACGGTAGTAGCGCCAGCCAAAGGAACGGAACAAACGGTTTGTGCCATAGATCGGAATATCGGTGTCTACTACCGTAAAGGTTTCCGGTTGCAGCAACTGCCGGAGGTATTCACCGCGCATACGCGTTGTGCATCCGGGCATATAATGACCTACAAACAATACTTTCACGGTACGAGCATTTGATCCATCACCGCGGTATAATGTTCCGGACTAAATACCGCCATTGCCTTTTCTCTTGCGCTGCGCATTCTTTCGCATTCAAGCGCATAGTTCATCCTGATTTCCTCCAATCTTGCATACAGGTTGAGCGAGTCATCTTCAGCCGGAAGGCAAAGCTGATCGGTCAGCCCGGTCAAGCGTCCAATTTCTCCGATGCCGGCGGCGTTAAATCCTGCAAAAGGTTTCAACGCGTCAATTGCTTCAAGAAAAATGCGTCCGAGCGGCTCTGCCTTGGCGAGGTGCAACACAATATCTGCGTTCTCATAGATAGCAGATTTATCCTGAACGAAACCTTCAAATACGACTGAGCGACTTGCTTTGAGCCGGCGGATTTCCGCATCTTCTTTCAATTGAAAAGGAATATCACCGAACAGATGGAATTCGTAAGGGTGGTCCGGATGCCTGGAATCCAGAAATTGTACCAGGCGGCCCAGTTCAACCAGGCCTTTGGTGGGCGTAATACGACCAATTACGGCCACCCGGTATTTGCCCGCAGGCGCATGCAACCGCCGTTCCTGTACTTTTCCGAACTGGTACAGGTCGTATAACAGGATACTTTGCCTCGGCAGGAGCAGATCCCGGATATTTTCAGCGATGGAAATGAGTTGGAGGTTATTGCCGGTTACCAGCCGCCACCTGCCTGCCGTTGTGTCTTCTGTGATACTGACATGCACAAAAAATTTGACGGAACGAAAAGCACGCGCCAGGATAGCA
>JAGWTK010000704.1 GCA_028876035.1 Bacteroidota bacterium | reverse complement strand
TACGCAGAATTCTTTATGGCACCATCGGTAGCGGTTGTTGACAAGGAAGCGGTTTCGCTGTTGCTCAAATTGCCTGCGCCAATGCGTTTTGTGCGCCTGCGTTCCCTTGCTTTGGCGGCGGATGAGATCATATTGACTGTAGTTTCACCACGCAGCTTCGCCCGGTTCAAATCGGCGGATGCAGGAACTTTTGCAGCATCTCCTGCTGAACCAGCACTGATTTTTCTATCGACGGATGTTTTCGCATTGCCGGTTTCCGATGCAGCATTTGCCTTTCGGTTGTTTACTACAGAAGGTATTTCTGATGAGCCTTGTCCGGATGATTCTACGGACTTATCGGCAACAGCCGTTGTCTTCTCTACACCAGGGACCTTCTCTTCAGCCCTATTGTAATGATCATCTGTACTGGCTTCACTACCCTTGCGGGGCGCCGATTGCTCTCCAACCAATGACGTTTGCTTGTGATCGTTTTCCGAATTTGCTCCGGCGCTTTGCTCCTGCCTTTTATGGGAAGGGGCTGTTACGACGCCTGGCTTTTGAGGTGGTTCCTTCCTGCTCAATTGAAATACCAGCGTTCCTATTAACAACAGCAATAAGGCAGCCGCATACCATTTCAGCCGGCTATAGCGGTGACGGGTTTGGGCAAGGTGCTTTTTATCCAGCGCATGGTCGAGTTGTTCCCACACTTTGCCGGACGGCATCTCTTCCATCGGGCCAAGGCCGTCCTGGAATAATTTGTCGATATCGTGTAGATTTTCACTCATGCTCACAACATATTTTGTTTGGCAGTTCTTGCATCACGTGCAATGGCTTTCTGCAAAATAGCCCTGGCATCAGACAGGTTCGACTTAGACGTACCCTCTGAAATGCCCAGCAATCCGGCGATCTCCCGATGCTTCATCCCTTCGAATACATAAAGATTGAATACCATTCTATAAGCAGGTGGCAGTTCCTGGACGAGCCGAAGCAATTCTTTTGCACTGAGCTGTGCGTGGATATGCTCTGCTTCTGCGAATACATGGTGTTCATCATCAACTTCGGTCACCGCATGCAGGTAGGATTTACTGCGGTAACGCTACAGCGCACAGTTCACCATAATCTTTCTTACCCAGCCTTCAAAAGAACCGGTCGATTTATATTGATCAAGGTGATCAAACATCTTCATAAATCCTTCCTGCAACACCTCTTCCGCTTCCTCGCGGTTGCGGGCATACCGCTGGCATACCACGAACATGCGCGGCGCCAGCTGCGTATACAAAGCAGCCTGCGCAGCGCGCTCGCCTTTGATGCACCTGGAAATGAGATGGTTAAATTGTTCCTGCATTGGTGGCTATTCACCAAGATGCAAAGCATATGTTAATTGGTTGGGTTCCTGCAAGAACTTTTTTTACCCACCCAACCAATGTATTTACACCCGGCATCCGGTTAATTACAAAAATCAATGAAAACGCTGCACCCAAAAAATCAATTATGAAAAAAGTAAGTTTTTTCTTCCTCGCCGTTGCCACCGGCTTGTATGCCTGCAACAAATCTGCTTCTACCAGCGATTCCGTGTCATTAACTGCGTCCACCACGACTGCTGCAGTGGGTGAAACCGTAACCGTAACTGCAGCCACCAACGTAAATTCAGTTAGCTGGACGGTGACACCCTCCGGCTCTGCAAAAGTGGCCTATACCACCACTACCGAGAAAACAAATTATATAAGCTTCAA
>JAGWTK010000143.1 GCA_028876035.1 Bacteroidota bacterium | reverse complement strand
AAAATAAACGCCGTCAGTGACCGAAAACCCATCACTGAACATCAAAAACCTAAAAAGTAGGCATCAAAAAACACCCAAAAAAAATAAATGATCAAAACAGGGTTAATAGAGATGCCCTTAAGAGTTTAAGGGTTTAAGGTTCTTCAGGTGTGGCGACCTGCCTAATTCTTCCAGCAAGCATTCGGTGCAGCCTATCTGCCAGAAGCTAGAAGCTAGTAGCCAGCAGCCTCTCTCTCTCTGCGTTTAAAAGTTTAAGAGTTTAAGGTTTAAGGTTCTTTGGGTGCAACACCCTGCCTGGTTGTGCAAGCGAACATCCCATGCAAAGTACCTTCTGGAAGCTCGTAGCTGGTAGCCCGCAGCCGTTCAAGAGCGACCGTCTAAGTACTAAGTACTCAGTACTAAGTACCTTCCTCCGAAGCAAAATCTTCCGTTAAATCCTTCCCCCCCATAATATACTTTAGCCCGAGACCGTTATATTTGCCTCACTTTTTCAAAACCAACGCATTATGAACTTCAAACGGGTCAATAACATCACCGGCTGGATCGTTTGCGCGATAGCCTGTTCGGTGTACATCCTTACTATGGAAGCCACCGGCAGTTTCTGGGACTGCGGCGAATTTATTTCGAGTACGTTCAAGATGCAGGTACCCCACCCACCCGGTGCTCCCCTGTTTGTAATGCTGGGTCGCATTTTCATCGTTGTTTTTTCGCCCTTGTTTGGCAGCGGCCCTGAAAGCGCCGCCCGTGCTGTCAATTTTATGACGGCCACCGCCTCTGGTTTTACCATCTTATTCCTGTTCTGGAGCATCACCCACTTTGCCCGTAAAATCGTTGCTAAAAACAGTACCGGCGAACTCAGCCGCGACCAGATATTTTCCATCATGGCCGCTGGCGTGGTGGGTGCACTTGCCTACACTTTCACCGATTCATTCTGGTTCAGCGCGGTGGAAGGCGAGGTATATGGTATGTCCTCTCTTTTCACAGCCCTCGTATTCTGGGCCATGCTGAAATGGGAACACAATGCGGATCAGCCGGGGGCCGACCGCTGGATCGTATTTATATTCTTCCTGATGGGCCTCTCGATCGGTGTTCACCTGCTCGGATTGCTCAGCATTCCAGCCATCGTAATGATCTATTATTTCAAGCGCTATAAAACCACGGCCTGGGGTACTTTCTGGGCCTTTATGATCGGTTGTGCCATCACCGGTGTGGTTCAAAAAGTAGTTATCCAATACACTGTTGCCGGCGCAGGTTTGTTCGATGTGAAATTTGTCAACGGTTTTCACCTGCCCTTCTTCAGCGGCTTTATTTTCTTCTTTGTACTGCTCACCGCGCTTTGCATCCTCCTCCTGCGCATCGCAGCAAAGAATCATTGGTCCTTTCTCACCCTCGGTGTATGGAGCTTTATTTTCATGCTGATCGGTTACTCTACCTATGTAACCACCATGATCCGTTCCAATGCCAACCCGGCGGTGGATATGTACAATGTGGACAATCCCAATTCACTGGTGGGCTATCTCGGCCGCGATCAGTATGGTGATTTTCCATTGATATACGGACAAGTCTTCACGGCCCAACCGGAATCGTATTCGGAAGGCGACATGAAGTATACTAAAGGAAAAGATCGCTATATCGAAATTGGTCGTGACCAGAAGCCGGTATACAGTGCCGATGATATGATGTTCTTCCCCCGTGTTTGGGATGCGAGTAACGACCAGGGACATGCGAATTTTTACAAAGAATACCTCGGACTGGCCGATGGCGAAAAGCCCGGCTTTGGCGATAACCTCAGCTTTTTCTTCCGCTACCAGGTAGGCTGGATGTATGGCCGCTATTTCATGTGGAATTTTGCCGGCAAACAAAACGATATCCAGGGCTTCTCCCAGGGCAATCCACGCGATGGCAACTGGATCAGCGGTATCTCCTTCCTCGACAATATCCGCCTGGGCGATCAAAGCAAACTGCCCGACAGTATCAAAAACAACAAAGCCCACAATACGCTTTTCTTCCTGCCGCTGATACTCGGTATCATTGGTGTGGTATTCCATTATTTCAACCATCGCCAGGATTTCCTGGTGACCGGTCTCCTGTTCTTCTTTACCGGTTTGGCCATCGTGCTCTACCTCAACCAGGCCGGCAACCAGCCCAGGGAACGTGACTATGCCTATGTAGGTTCCTTCTATGCATTCGCGATTTGGATCGGACTGGGTGTATTGCAGGTAAAAGAATGGCTCCAACAAAAGATGGCCGCCAATGCAGCCACGGCGGTTTCTTTCGCCGTTTGTATGCTGGCCGTGCCGGTGCTGATGGGCCAACAGGAATGGGACGACCACGATCGCAGCAAAAAAGTACTGGCGCGTGATGTTGCGAAAGATTACCTCGAAAGCTGCGCGCCGAATGCGATCCTGTTTACCTATGGCGATAACGATACCTACCCCTTGTGGTATGCACAGGAAGTAGAGGGTATTCGTCCGGATATCCGCGTTATCAATAACAGTTTGCTGGGGATCGACTGGTATATCAACCAGCTCCGTTATAAAGTAAACCAGAGCGACCCCATCGACGTAATCTGGGATGAAGACAAGATCCAGGGCAATACGCGTAATTATGTGGCCATCCAGCCAAGGCTTAGCCAGCAGCAATTCTATGATGCCTATACACTGATGAAAGATTTCGTGGGTAGTGATGATGTCAACAACAAACTCTCCGGTAATGGAGAAGCCATCAACTACCTGCCCACCCGCAGGCTAAAAATTCCGGTAGATGAGAAACTGGTAAGGGCCAATGGCACCGTTAACCCATCTGATTCCGTTGCCAGCGAGGTTGATTTTGAGATTTCGAAAAATAAAAACTTCCTGTTCAAAAACGATCTGGCCATTCTTAATATCATCGCCGCCAACCAGTGGAAGCGCCCGATCTACTTCACGGCTCCTTATTCCGGCCAGGAACTGGGACTCTCCGACTATCTCCGCAAAGATGGTTTGACCTACCGGCTGGTTCCGGTAACCAACAACAAAGGCATCAACACCGACTGGGTAGTAGACAAGCTGCTGCATAAATACGGGTTTGGTAGTGCCAATATCAACGGCGTTTATTTCGACGAACAGAACCGCGTACACCTGAACAGTATCCGTGGTATTTATGGCGATGCCGCCGGCGCACTGGCCGATGAAGGCAAGAAAGAAGAAGGCCGGAAACTGCTGGCCATGGTAGATAAAGGCATACTGGAATCGAATATGCCTTATGCCATGGTGAGCAAAAACAACCAGCACAATTATTTCTCCTGGCGCTTCCTGGAAGCCTGCTATAAGGCAGATGACCAAAAACTCGCCAGTCATATTTCACAGGCCCTGCACAAAGACCTGGAACAGCAGCTGAAGTACTATCAGTCGCTCAACGAAACCCGCCAGCAAAACATGCAAAATGAAATGCTGGGCGCCCAGCAAATCCTGCAGATGCTGAACGAGCTCGACGCACACTACAAAGGAGGCAATAACCCCGCCGGCGGTGAAACCAACAAGGTTATCACCAATACGCCGGATACCAATGTGAAGCCGAAGCCCTAAAGGCTCGTCATATTAATGAAAAAGCCCTGGAAGTTTTTCCGGGGCTTTTTTGTTTTCCCAACCAAACGGAGGGCTCGTTGTTATAAAAGTTTAAGGTTTAAAGTTTAAAGTTGGGTCCCCGGGGGTGCAACACGCTGGTGGCAGGCTGCCTGTAGTTCTTAAGCTCGCAGGGAGCCAATGGGAAAAATCAAAGCTTCACTTAAGAACTTTAAACATTAAACCTTAAACTTTAAACAGTAAATTACACACATGAGAGGCTACTTCTTTTCCAAATACGAGGAGAACCAGGAGGGCAAGACGCCGTTCGACAAATTGCTGGAATTATTCATGCAATTGTTGTCGTACACGAGCGGGGATGTAAGCGAAGCCCTTCAATGGTTGAATGAGCTGGACCGCCAGTTTGAACTCACCTCGCCGGAATACGGCATGGGGGATTTTATTGATGACCTGAAAGAGAAGGGCTATATCGATGAAAACAAACAGACGGGCCAGATAAAAATCACTGCAAAAACAGAACAGGGTATCCGCAAGAAAAGCCTGGAAGAGATATTCGGCAAGCTGAAGAAAAGCAAACAAGGCGATCACAATACCCGCAAACCCGGACAAGGAGATGAGATCAGTCCGGATACCCGTCCCTACCAATTCGGTGATATGCTGGAACAAATTGATTTCACCGAATCGATCCGCAATGCACAGATCAACCACGGACTGGAAAGTTTTTCGATGCACGAAGATGATTTGCAGATCCGGGAAACCGATTTCAAATCGCAGACATCTACCGTATTGATGATTGATATTTCGCATTCGATGATTCTGTACGGGGAAGACCGGATCACACCGGCAAAAAAAGTGGCGATGGCCCTGAGCGAACTCATCACAACGAAGTATCCAAAAGACACCCTGGACATCGTTGTATTCGGGAACGATGCCTGGCCAGTGGAAATAAAGGATCTACCCTACCTCCAGGTGGGCCCGTATCATACCAATACCGTGGCCGGACTGGAATTGGCCATGGACATCCTCCGCCGTCGCCGTAATCCCAATAAACAGATCTTCATGATTACCGATGGTAAGCCTACCTGTTTGAAGATTGGCAAGAAATATTATAAGAACAGTTTTGGGCTCGACCGGAAAATAACCAGTCGTTGCCTGAACCTGGCGGCGCAATGCAAAAAACTGAAGATTCCGATCACTACCTTCATGATCGCATCCGACCCGTACCTGCAGCGCTTTGTCAATGAGTTTACTGAAACCAATAACGGCAAGGCCTTTTTCGCTTCACTGGATCACCTCGGCGCGTTTATCTTCAAAGACTTTGAAAGCGGTAAACGGAAAACGCTGTATTGATTCGCCATTACACATTACCAGAACAAACCCAACAATGGACATTAAGAAAATAGCAACACTCGGACAATTAAAGAAAAGTGGCTACCAGCCAAAGTCGGTCAAAGAAGAGATCAGGGACAACCTCATCAAAAAACTCAAAAACAAGGAAACAACATTTCCGGGTATTCTTGGCTATGAAGACTCGGTAATTCCTGATACAGAACGTGCGCTGCTGAGCCGGCACAATATCCTCTTTCTCGGTTTGCGCGGACAGGCAAAAACAAGAATGGCCCGGCAAATGACCGAATTATTGGACGAATGGGTACCTACTATTGCCGGCAGTGAGATCAACGACGATCCTTTGCACCCGATTTCCAAATACGGTAGTGACCAAATCGCTGCACATGGCGATGAAACGCCCATCCATTGGATGCACCGCAGCGAACGTTATGGCGAAAAACTCGCTACGCCCGATGTAAGCGTTGCCGATTTGATTGGAGATATCGATCCCATCAAAGCCGCCAACCTGCGCCTTAGTTTTGCCGATGAGCGCGTGATCCATTATGGCATCATCCCCAAAAGCAACCGTTCCATTTTTGTTATCAATGAAATTCCCGACTTACAGGCGAGGATACAGGTAGCCCTGTTCAATATCCTGGAAGAAGGCGATATCCAGATCCGCGGATTCAAACTGCGCCTGCCGCTGGATATCCTTTTTGTGTTTACCGCTAACCCCGAAGACTACACGAACCGTGGTTCAATTGTGACCCCGCTGAAAGACCGTATCGAAAGCCAGATACTCACCCACTATCCCCGCACATTGGAGACTTCGCTGGCGATTACCGAACAAGAGGCGGAAGTTCACGAAGAACAAAAAGAAAAAGTGAAAGTGAGCGACCTTATCAAAAGATTGATAGAACAGGTCGCTTTTGAAGCCCGCAACAATGAATACGTAGATAAGAAAAGCGGTGTGTCCGCGAGGCTTACCATCTCTGCACTTGAAAATGCAGTGAGTGCTGCTGAACGGCGTGCGCTGCTCAACAATGAAAAGCAAACACAGGTATGGATCAGCGACCTCGCAGGCATCATTCCCTCTATCACCGGCAAAATTGAGCTCGTGTACGAGGGCGAGCAGGAAGGTCCGCTGCAGGTGGCGATGAACCTGATGGACAAATCCATCCGCAGCCAGTTCGTTCAATACTTTCCTAACCCGGAAACGTTCAAGAAAAGGCGCTCTACCGGTAAAGAATCCACGAAGGAACCGGAGAATCCCTATCGCTCTATCAGCCGCTGGTTTGACGGGGGCAATGCGACCGATCTTCCTTTCTCACTCACCGATAAAAGCCGCTTACTCGAATTATACAAAGTGGACGGACTGCACGCGCTGGTGAAAAAGTATTTCCCGCATGCGAATGAATTAGAAACGGGTTTACTCATGGAATTCGTATTGCATGGACTTGCCTCCTACTCCCTCATCAGCAAGAAAGTTGTTGAGAACCGGATCGAATTCAAAGATTTGATTGGTTCGATGGTCAATCTCGGCAGTGCCGGATTCACGAGTGAAGGGGAGTTTGATAGTGATGACATGAGCTAGGTTTGAGTAGTAAGTTTTAAGTAATAAGTTTTAAGTCTTTTCGATTCGCCAAGTTCAGGATCGTCATTCCTGCGAAAGCAGGAATCTCATGTACTGTATACTGATGTTATTTCTTGCAGACAGTCAATTCCCAGCACCGTCTCCAGCAGGGGACGGTGCATGGTTACGGACTACGAGGAAAGATTCATCAAAACGCTTCCAAAAAGTTGAAATAAGTCGCGTTGTGATTGCCATTGCTGGACGGGGCGATACCAAAGTCGACGCGTGCGTTCAGTCGCGGTTGTACTTCAAACCGCAACCCGATCCCAAAATCAGGAATAACTTTTTTAAAAAGGGCACTGGAAAAATCCGGGCCAATGGCGCCAGCGCCCGCCCAGGTGACAAAGCCCCATCGGGAGGGCCTGCCATTGCGCTTATACAATTTGTGGCGATACTCGGCAATCGCATAATTCAAATAATGATCGCGGTACTGCCCGAATCGTAGTCCGCGCAGGTCTGTCGATAACCCCAAACTGATCAACGAAGTGATCGGCGCAGCACCAAATGCATAGCGCGAACGCCAGTTGAAGGCAAGGGTTCTGATTTTCTTGTGCGATAAGGGCAGGAAGTAGCGATTGTCAAAATCCAATGCCTGGAAATGGGTGTTACCACCAGTGGCATGCTGGTACAAGGTATAGATGATAGTAGAATAAATGCCCCTGGTTGCATTCTGCGGAAAATCGCGGGTATCATAACTCAATATTCCTCCAATACCGGTATTAACGATGTATTGTCCGTTTGCCAGGTAGGCGGAATCATGTGCCATGTGCCGGTTTACATTCCACAACACATTCTGTGTGTATTCGAGGTTGAGACCGCCAAAAAAATGCGGACGCAGCTTCCACAATGGCCTCACCTGGAAAATAAAAAAACTCCGCCTGAAATTGGTAGAGTCAGGAAACTTAGTACTGGTGGCCTTTTCATAGCCCACTCCGTAATACGCATCCCGCGAGGCCTTGTATTGAATGAGGGCATTTACACGCAGTTTATCATGCAGCCAGTAGGTTGTCCAGCCCGAACTGGCAATAAAAGCATTAATGGTTGACCAGGTAATAGTAACGGGTACGGATGACCGCGGTAAGAGACTGTCCTTCCGGTTGGTGCTGAATGAGAATACGGCGCCGCCGGCCAGGCTGAATTTGATATCGGGCGAATAGCCCGGAAGAAAAAATGGTGTCACCAGCAGTTTGCCGTTGCGTGCTTCTTCATTGCGCGATCGAAACAAGGCCAGTACGCCTTTTCGGGGCTGCCTTGCGCTGTCGGGCGACTGGGCCACTACTTGCGCGACCAAAAGAATCGCCATAAACGAGAGAAACAGACGGTGTTGGATTTGCATAGGCTCATTGCCACTGTTGGGGCAGCGAGACAATGACAAAAGAAGTGCCCGGCTAAAACTTCGCTATTTCAGCGTGGATGGGGCCCGATTTTACATTTATTTGGTAAACCTTGTGGATGATTAAGGACAGTAGCGGGGCAATTTCACACAGCCCGATTCGAAAAAAAATGGTTGAGGGCAGATCGCATGGCCAATATTTCGTCGCGGCTGGCTAGTTGCAGATCCAGTTTTTCCTGCATCTGTTCGTTGGTGAATTGCATTTGGGAAGGCAACTGCATGCTGGCGGAAGAATGAAATTCTGTAGCGCCAGTCGCTTCTGCGATTGTTCTGATATTGGCGGACCGTACACCCGAGCCGGGCATGATGATGATACGATCGTTGGCTTGTCGCACCAGCTCATTGAGCAATGGAAGCGCATCATTGGCAACCGGTTTTTGTCCGGAACTGAGGATGCGTTCGCAACCGATTGATATAATATCTTCCAATGCTTCAAACGGATTGGCCGCCCGATCAAAAGCACGGTGAAAGGTAACGCCCATGGGATAGGCCAACTCCACTAACTGCGCACAGCGATCTTTATCGATACTGCCATCGGCATTCAGCATACCGATGACTACCCCATCGCAGCCAAGTTCCTTGCAGAGCTGGATATCTGTCCTCATGATCGCAAATTCATCTGCCGTATACAGGAAATCTCCGCCGCGCGGACGAATGATCGGATACAATTCAATGTCAACTGAACGACGCACTTGTTGAATCGTACCTATACCGGGTGTGGTACCACCTTCCCCGGCATCCGCACAAAGTTCGATACGGTCGGCACCTGCTTCTGCGGCGATAAGGGCGGATTGAAAATTATAACAGCATATTTCGAGTGCAAATGACATCTGTGCAAAAAATTTATCCAAATTAAGGAATATGCAAGCGCAATACTAACGAATCAGGACGGCACTCCCGCGCGAGGTAATCTTTCTTCCCGTGTTTCTGTCGGTATAGCGCATCACCCACACATACACTCCTGCTTCCTGGGGTTGTCCGCCACGTTTGCCATTCCATTTATTATCTCTGCTTGTTGATTTGAA
>JAGWTK010000703.1 GCA_028876035.1 Bacteroidota bacterium | reverse complement strand
GGAATGCCATTCCTCAATCCATTCAAACTTTTCCTTGGGAATGTATTTGAGATCATCAAAGCTTACATACACTTTGATATAAAAATCAGTCGTCAGCTCGTTGGGCGTATGGTGGTACAATTTCTTGTACTCATATTTGTATTGATACCGAAGCGCACTGAGATCGCTCAACACTGCAGATGCGGTAGGAAAACTACCTGCGCCTTTGCCGTAAAAGAATTGTTTATCAGAGAAAGAACTCTCGATTACTACCCCATTGTATTCGTTTTTTACAAAGGCCAGTGGATCGTCGGTCCGAACAAACTGGGGCAATACAAAACCTGCAACCTTGCCATTCTGCAATTTCTTGGCCTGGGCCACAAGTTTAATATCAAGTCGTTTTTCGGCTGCCACGGCAGCATCGCTCAACTGGATATTTTGAATACCATTAAAAACGATGTTCGAAGGATTTTCTACGATTCCGTAGGCGTGGTTCAGCAGCAACGTCCATTTATTGACTGCATCATACCCTTCTACATCCAGTTTTGGATCCGATTCAGCAAAACCCAATTGCTGCGCGAGCAGGAGCGCATTGTGAAAGTCAAGCTTATCACTGAACATCTTTGTCAGGATAAAATTGGTAGAGCCATTGACGATGCCCTTGATTGAGTGCAAAAGGTCATTGTCGTAGTACTCTTCCAAATTGCGGATAACAGGAATGGAGGCACAGGCAGCCGCTTCGTAGAGGACCGACAAACCTGTTTTCGATTGCAGGCCGAGCAGTTCCGGAAGGTGTTCTGCCAGCATTTTTTTACTGGCGCTTACCACCTCTTTGCCATTTTTCAGTGCGGTGGACACTATCTCGTAGGCAGGTTCGCTTTCATTGATCACTTCAACGACTACATTGATCTCCGGATCATTCAACAACAGGTCTTTGTCCGTGGTAAAAAGCGTTGCCGGAGCATCTCTTTTCTTTTCCGGGTTTTTGATACAAACTCTTTTAATACTTGCTTTCAGCGATGGTGTTTGTTGCAGAACTTTGTAAAGACCCTCTCCTACGACGCCGAAACCGAATAAACCAATGGTTAACTGTTTGTGTGCTTCCATATTGTTTTAACTAATTTGAACTGCGGCTTTACCGGCAGTTGCTCTATTGGGTGTTTGTGATAAGAATTTTTCAATAAGATGTTGCAGTTGCGCGTATTCCAGCAGAAAACCATCATGACCATAGGCAGAATCTATCTCAGCATAGGAGGCACCGGGAATATGACCGGCAACAAACTCCTGTTCACGCACCGGGAAAAGAATATCTGATTTAATGCCGATTACGAGGGTGTTTGCCCTGATCGAGGCCAGGGCCGATTCCACAGATTTCCTTCCCCGGCCAAGGTGGTGCGCATCCATTGACTTACTCAAAAAATAATAGCTGAACGCATTGAAACGTTTGGCGAGTTTTTCGCCCTGGTAACGCTGATAAGATTCACTTTTAAAGTCGGTTAGCTTTGTAACATCGTTTTCCGACTGGCCCTGCGCATACGCATCATAGTTACGATACGATAGTAAGGCCATGCTCCTGGCTGTCTTCATCCCTTCCAGGCCGGCTGCGTCGTGTCTCTCTTTCCAGCTTGCATCATTTTCTATAGCCTGGCGCTGCGCCGCGTTGAAGGCGATGCCCCAGGGCGAATGCGAAGCATTGGTCGCAATGGGGATAATATGCCTGAACAGACCCGGTTCGTCG
>JAGWTK010000142.1 GCA_028876035.1 Bacteroidota bacterium | reverse complement strand
GGTTACGGATCGCGGTAAGGGAATTGCGGCGAATGATCTGCCCGCCATCTTCGAACCTTTTTATCGTGGCGATTCCTCCCGGTACAAGGGCAATGGTATCGGTTTGTATATTGCCTCCCGCATCATAGAAAATCATGGCGGCCACATCAGTGTAGTCTCCATTCCCGGAAAGGGCAGCACGTTTAACATCCGCTTCACCAGAAAGCCGCCGTTCTAATCTTCCTCCAATGGTTTTCTAATCTGTTTCTAATCTGGCGTCCGTCTTTTTGTGGATGCAACCAACCTCCATTTGTATGAAAAGGCCCCGGCTTTTTATCCTTTTACTTTCTTTCCTTTCATTGCTATTTACTTCCTGTGGCAAAGAAGAACAGAAAGCAGGCGAACGCAGCAGCTATATCATTCCGGATTCTTTGTTGAAAACACTGGTAATTGATACCGTCGCTTACCAGCCACTGATTGCATCGCTGCAATTCAATGGCATTATTGATGCGGTCCCGGATAAAGTAAGCAACGTCTTCCCTTTGATCAGCGGGAATGTACAAGATGCCGGGCTTCAGCCCGGCGATTATGTGCGCAAAGGACAGGCACTGGGTGAAATTCAAAGTCCGGAAATGGCTGGCTACGTAGCCGGACTCATCTCTGCCGCCGCCGCAGAAAAATTAGCGGAGCAGCAACTCAACCGAACAAAAGAGCTGGCGAAAAGCAGCCTGGCAACAGACATTGATGTTACCCAGGCCGAAGTCAACTACCGGCAATCAGTAGCCGCAAAAGAACAGGCGGAAAAAGTGCTTGGCATCAATGGCAATAATCCAAAAGGACATTATACCATCAAGGCTCCCGAAGAAGGATTCATTACGCAAAAGAATGTCACCAATGGCATGGCTATACGAACAGACAATGCCAATCCCCTGTATACCATCGCTGATTTGTCCACCGTATGGGTACTCGCCAATGTATACGAAGCCAATATCAGTAAGGTGCACGAAGGCGATGAAGCCTCCATCGCTACTATCACCTACCCCAACCAGGTGTTTAAGGGAAAAGTTACCAAACTGATGAATACACTCGACCCTTCCAACCGGGTGATGAAAATGCGCATTGCTATTCCGAATCCGGGTTACCTGCTAAAGCCACAGATGTTCGCGACTATCACCGTTAATAATCGTTTGCCCGGTGAGGCATTGGCCATCCCTGCGCGTGCCCTGGTATTCGACAACAGCCAGTATTATGCGGTGGTCTACCAATCAGCCAGGGATATTTCGCTGCGGCCGGTAGAACTGCTGAGCATGAACGGTAATACCGCGTATATCAAATCGGGCTTGCAAGCCGGTGAAAAACTGATTGGATCCAATACGATTCTTATCTACACCGCGCTCAACAACTAACCTCTATTTCGATTTTCCATGAATAAAATTTTGAAAGCCATCATCGGCTTTGCCCTGAAAAACCGGTTTTTTATCCTGTTTGCTACGGCGATCCTGGTCGTTGCCGGCGTAATCACGTATAGTAATATGCCGGTAGAAGCATTCCCCGATGTGACCAATACTGAAATCAGCATCATTACCCAATGGCCTGGCCGCAGCGCGGAAGAAGTAGAAAAATTTATTACCATTCCCATCGAAATGGCCATGAACCCGGTGCAGTCGAAGATCAGCCTGCGCAGTACCAGCATCTTTGGCCTCAGTTACGTAAAGCTGATTTTTGATGACGGCGTAAAAGACCCCGAAGCACGTCAGCAGGTGATGAACCTATTGCCCAATGCCACGCTGCCCAATGGAATCAGCCCTTCTGTACAACCTCCCACGGGACCCACCGGAGAAATATTCCGCTATACACTCGAGAGTAAGGTGCGCGACGTGCGTGAATTGAAGACCATGCAGGACTGGGTCGTTGACCGGCATCTTCGATCGGTTCCGGGTGTGGCAGATATTACCTCGTTTGGCGGCAAAACAAAAACCTACGAAATACAGGTAGACCCGGCAAAACTTGCCAGCCTTGGCATAACGCCGCTGGATGTGTTTAGTGCCGTACAAAAAACCAATATCAACATCGGGGGCGATATGATCGTTCGCAACGACCAGGCCTTTGTCGTAAGAGGAATTGGTTTATTAAACGATATCAATGAAATCAGGAATATCGTAGTATCCAATAATAATGGTGTTCCGGTATTGGTCAAAGATGTAGCGGAAGTGACTATTTCCAATCTACCCCGACTGGGTTGGGTAGCCAGGGCCAATGGCATCAACCGGGAAGATGGGAAAAGAGTAGTTACCGACAACCCCGATGTGGTGGAAGCGATCATCATCATGCGCAAGGGTGCGAATCCCACCGAAGTATTGGCGGCGCTAAAAGCCAGGGTTGATCAATTGAACAATTCCATCCTGCCTGCAGACACACGGATTGTACCGTACTACGACCGATCAGATTTGATCCATTTTGCCACGCATACGGTTACGCACAACCTGGTAGAAGGAATTATACTGGTAACACTGCTGGTATCCATTTTTATGTTCAACTGGCGGACAACCTTAATCGTTGCCGTCATCATTCCGCTGGCATTGTTGTTTGCTTTTATTTGCCTGCACATCATGGGCATGTCGGCCAACCTGCTTTCACTGGGCGCGGTGGATTTTGGTATTATCATCGACGGCGCGGTGGTAATGGTCGAAGGCATGTTTGTGATCCTTGATCATACAGCGAAGGAAACAGGAATGGAAAGATTCAATACCCTGGCGAAAAACGGGTTGATACGAAAAAATGGGGCTACGCTGGGCAAGGCGATCTTTTTCGCAAAGCTGATCATCATCACCGGGCTCTTACCCATATTTGCGTTTCAGAAAGTAGAGGGCAAGATGTTTTCACCCCTGGCGTACACCCTGGGCTTTGCATTGCTGGGCGCTTTGATTACAACGCTTACCCTGGTACCGGTACTCATTCGCCTGTTGTTGAGCAAGAATGTAAAAGAAAAGCACAATCCCGTGGTGCATTACCTGACTGGTTTTATGCTCAATGGTTTTGTGCGCGCCTACCATCGCCGGAAATGGGTGGTACCTGCTGCGCTTTGTGTAATGATGGTGGGCATTGCCTGCTTTCATTTCCTTGGTTCAGAGTTTTTGCCCGAGCTGGACGAAGGATCGATTTGGCTAAGGGTACAAACGCCCTACAGTATTTCACTCGAAAAATCGGTGGAAGTATCCAAACAAATCCGTTCCACTTTGATTTCATTTCCACAGGTAAAATACGTCGCTTCACAAACCGGAAGGCCCGATGATGGCACCGATGTTGCCGGATTTTACAACAATGAGTTTTCGGTGATGCTGTATCCGGAAGACGAATGGAAACCAAAAATCACAAAAGAAGAACTGGTGCAACAGATGAACGATCGGTTGTCGGTGATACCCGGTGCTGAACTGAATTTCTCGCAACCCATTATGGACAATGTGGAAGAAGCCGTATCGGGCGTGAAAGGATCTATCTGTGTAAAGATCTACGGTGATTCCTTGAATTACATGGAGCCAAAGCTGAACGAAGTGTACAAAGTGCTGAAAGGTGTTCGGGGTATTACCGACCTGGGCATTATCCACAATATCGGGCAGCCTGAACTGGATGTAAACCTCGACCAGCAAAAAATGGGTTTGTACGGTGTAGCCACTGCCGATGCCGATGCGGTGGTGGGCATGGCCATTGGAGGTGTGGCCGCCTCTACCCTGTACGAAGGCATCCGGCTGTTCGACATCCGTATCAGGCTGCCCGAAAATTTCCGCAGAACGCCCGATGATATCGGGAACCTGCTCGTGCCCACACAGTCGGGTTCCAAAGTGCCCATTCGTGAAATCGCGACCATCACGGAAAAAACGGGTCCGTGTTTAATCTTCCGCGACGATAACCAGCGTTATGCCGCACTGAAGTTTTCTGTGCGCAACCGCGATATGGGCAGTACTATTGAAGAGGCCCGGGAGAAAGTACAACAAGCTGTGCAACTGAAGCCCGGATACCGCATGGCCTGGCAGGGTGATTTTGAAAACCAGCAAAGAGCAACGAAAAGACTGATGCAGGTGGTGCCGATCAGCCTGTTGTTGATCTTCATCCTGCTGTTTACGATGTTTGGCAATTTTAAAGATGCGGCTTTGGTATTCCTGAATGTTCCCTTTGCCATTGTGGGTGGTATCGCAGCTTTGTTACTAACGGGTACCAATTTCAGCATCTCTGCGGGAATTGGTTTTATTGCACTGTTTGGCATTTGTATCCAGGACGGTGTATTGTTGATCACCGTATTCAAACAAAACCTCGACCGGTTATCGAACGGACAAAGTACGCTTTATGAATCGATCAAACTCGGTGTGAATTCACGAATACGGCCCGTCATGATGACGGCGCTCATGGCAGCGATCGGATTGCTGCCCGCTGCGCTCTCGCATGGCATCGGGTCTGAAAGTAGCCGTCCCCTGGCACGCGTGGTCATTGGCGGCATTCTTTGTGCGATGATGTTCAGTCTCTGGGTATTCCCATTAATCTATGGATGGGCTTACCGGAAGATAGAACTGAAACATGGGAATAAGCAAGAGTAGGTTATGGTTAAACGGTAAGAGGTAAGAGGTAAGAGGTGTGGGGTGAGCTGCAAAGTGGTTGAATGCGGAACTGACGAGGATCAGCGATCTTGTCATTGTTGCAAAAGTTGGACGATAGCTATCTTTGAGAAAGTATGAAAAGATCGTTGGTTTTTATACTTTGTCTTTTGTATATCGTCAGCAGCGCGGGCGCAAGTTTGCAACTGCATTATTGCATGGGCAAACTCGCGGGCTGGGATTTGGGTGCACCCGCCAGCAATCATTGCCAGCAATGTGGCATGGAAAAGAAAGCAGGCAAGCAACACTGCTGTCACGACGAACAGAAATGGATCAAGGGCGCCACTGACCAAACAGCAAATAGAAATAGTATTGCGTTGCAAGTTCCGGCTCTCGCACATGCGCAATTCTTTGCCATTGTGTTGCCAACACCTAAAGCCCAACACCCAACACCCGTCCACCGTTTACCGCTTACCTCTCCCCCAAAGCTATTCCTGTTGCACCGGGTGTTTCGGATTTGAGAAGATTGCTCCAAGCTACAAGCTGCAGGCTACAGGTTTGTTCCTGTTCGCCTACATGGTCCAGCTCAATCTATAAATACGTTGTTGTTACGAATGGAAGGCCAGGCTTGAGGCTTGGAGCCTGCAGCTAGTAGCTATCGCCGTACCATTTTTTTAAAAAAGCAATCATATTTAAACAAACAAATCATGAAAAAGATCCTATCACTGCTCCTTGCAGTATCATCTATATGTATTTTCTCTGCAAACGCCCAAAACAAAGCGGGCCGCAACGACTCCGTTAGTCATGCCAAATGGTATACCTGCAGTATGCACGACAGCGTGCACCTGAGCAAGCCGGGCAATTGTCCGGTTTGCGGCATGCGCCTTCAATTGTCAGAAAAAGAAAAAATGAACCGGCGCGTGGTGGACAATTATAGTTGTCCTTCCCACCCCGGCGAAACCAGCGACAAACCCGGCACCTGCAGCCATTGCGGAAAGGGCCTGGTGTTAACGCCCAAAGAAAGAATGAACAAGGCTGCCACCGGCAATTATACCTGCAGTATGCACGGGGAGGTGAAATCGGGTAAGCCAGGTGTTTGTCCGAAATGTGGGATGGCCCTTACCAAACACTAGAACATTGGTAAGAAGTAAGGGGTGAAAGGCGCTTGTGCCTACCTCTCACCCTTTACCTCCTGCCTCTTACCCAGCTCTCGTAAAACATTCTAAACAAGTTTTTTGCGAAATAGGATGCCGCGCGCTATATTTGCGCCGGAGAGATGGCAGAGCGGTCTAATGCGGCGGTCTTGAAAACCGTTGACTGTCACAGGTCCGGGGGTTCGAATCCCTCTCTCTCCGCCATCGCCCACCGAAGCTTTAGCGCAGGTGGGCTTTTCATTACGCTCTCGTCCACCGAAGCTTTAGCGAAGGTAGGCATCTTATTTAGCCTTCGTCCACCGAAGCTTCAGCGCAGGTGGGCATTTTATTTCCCGGGCTTCCGCGGACACGGTCTGCAACAAACTTTTCCTCATTTTTTGTTTTTTACCTACCAGGGTGCATTATCGATGTCCAACCTGAAACTTTGCGATCCAGACTTTGCTTCCAGGCCTGAAACAATGTCCAGATAAGTCTGCGCCAGCTTCAACACAACTACCCTTATAAATTTTCAACCACTTCCCGGTAAGCCCTGCCCACCGGGATAGATATGCCATTCAGATCAATGGATTCTGCGGTATACGCGAGCACCTTAGGGACAGAAATAATAAAGGACCGGTGAACACGCTTGAATATCCCATTGGGAAGAACTGCCTCGATTTCATGTGAACTCATGCGGCAGAGGTGCTCTCCTTTCTCTGTAACCACTTTAACATACTCTCGCTGGCTTTCTATATACAAAATTTCAGAAAACAAAACTTTCACTTTCTTCTTCTGCACAGTAAGGAACAAATAAGCTTTTGTTTCATCAGTTCCCGCCCCGCCCGTTCGCGCTTTATTTGGCATCGCTACTTTGTTCACAGCAGCCAGGAAACGTTCAAATCCAAAGGGCTTCAGCAGGTAGTCGGTAACATCCAATTCAAACCCCTCTACCGCATATTGGTGATAAGCAGTTGTAATAATCACCGCCGGCTGCTTTGACAGGGTCTTCAGAAAGGCCATTCCTTTTAATTTGGGCAGGTGTATATCAAGAAAAATCACATCAGGCTCATTCGAACGCAACCATTCCGTAGCCAGCAGGGCGTCTTTAAAACTGGCCGCTAACTGCAGGAAGGGAACCTGTGCAATATAGTCTGCCAGCACTTTCACCGCCAGTGGCTCGTCTTCTATAATAATGCATTTTAACTTAAACATGGCTTGTTAATCTGATTCGCAAGGATGATGTAAAAACCGATTCGGCCTGTCCTACCGACAGTTCATAGTCGTGGTAGAGCAGCGCCAACTGCCTTCGCAAATTCGAAAGTCCGATATTTTCTTTGGGTTCGCGGACCGCATTGTCATCTCCCACAGAATTTTTTACCACAAACACCAGTTGCTCCCTGTCCACCACAAGCTCAACATCCACAAAAGGAGCGTTTCGCGTCTCTGAAATACCATGCTTAAATGCGTTTTCCACCAATGGAATCAATAGCAACGGAGGAAGCTTTTGTGCCGGGTCTTCAATTTGGGTTTTCACATTGATTTGTAGAGAATCATCGTACCGAAGTTTTTCAAGGGCAATATAATCTGCCATCACTTTTATTTCATCGTCGACACCAACCAAACTGCTGCTGGTTTCATACAGCATAAAACGAAGAATTTTCGACAACCGCAGGATCGACTCCGGCGCCCTTTCATCTCGGTCTCTTGCCAGAGAATAAATATTGTTGAGCGTATTAAACAAGAAATGGGGATTTGTCTGCGCTTTCAGAAAGCTTAGTTCAGCCTCTTTTTTCTCAATCAACAATTGGTTGTTTCTTTCCCGAAGCCGGATATTATTAAAAACATTGCGTGTGACTACAAGAAAGATAAGATAGGCCAGGCTAAATTGCGCATGAAGCGCTACCCCTTTCAGGAAAGGCAATATGGGTGCATAATTCTGGTAAAAACCCATCTCAATCCACAACTCACGCCAGCCATACAAACCAAATGTGTAAAAGATGATCGCCAGCAGCACGAAGACCAGTGCATGCAGGTACTTGTGAAGCCCTTTCAGCAGGTGCTTCCGCGTCTCAAAGAAAAAATAGGACCCTGTTGTAAGATAACTAACAAGAAAAAAACTATTGAGAATTCTGCGGCCGTAGGTTGCCGGGTATTGAAAGAATTCGGCAATAGAATACAACAACAAAAACACCATTCCGCTGAACACGTAAAACATAAACAGCGGACTGACTTCTTTCCTTTTCATTGAACAGATAAAAAGTAAAAATACACCTAACGCTTCTAACCCGGGCAAACCGCCTACGAAAGGACTATTCTCGTCTACCTACGACAGAAATTCATCAAGCAATTCTTTCAAACACGCTGCGACATCTCCTATTTTTATAGCATACTGACCCTTTCACCCCTTCTGTTTACGCGCAACCGCTTTTCATAGACGCTCCAATCTCCGGACAGACTGGAATCACCAAATTGCAGCAACAAAGCCGCCTGGCAATGCTTCGGCACCACAAAATCCGCTGCAACAGGCGTGGCCATTACCAGGTTCAATGCCGCTTCAATGTTTGCCCAAACCATAAAACCAGTGACCCATAGAAGATCAGCGCGCATTGCAGGCGTACTCTATCTCGTTGTGATTTGCGCCGGCATGTTCAGCCTTGCTTTTGTACCAAAACAACTGATTACATGGAATAACAGTTCCACTACTTTCGCCAATATCCGAAACGCTCCGTACCTGTTCCGTGCAGGGCTATACAGCAGCGTACTCTGTTATATAACATTTGTCTTTCTGCCATTGTTTTTATACAGACTGCTAAGTTCCATTAATGCATTCCGCGCGAAGACGATGGTTCTCCTGGCTTTACTAAGCGTGGCGTTAGCATTTGCAAATCTGCAACACTACAACGAGGCCCTACTGTTTACAGGGACAGCTGGTGCACTGCCTCATATGCCACGCCCCGAGGCAGAACAACAGTTGCTGCTTTCCCTTCAGTTCTATGCGGAAGGTTTGTCACTTGTATCGGTATTCTGGGGTCTTTGGCTTTTCCCATTTGGACTACTCGTTTACCAATCAGGATTCATCCCGAGGATTCTCGGAATGCTATTGATGCTGGGCTGCGTTGGCTATTTAATCAATTTCACCGGGAACCTCTTCCTGGAAAATTATTCGTCCCTGAAAATGGGAAAATACCTGGGTGGCTTGCCGGCACTTGCCGAACTAAGTATTTGTGCATGGTTGCTCTTTGGTCCCGTTCAACAAAAAAATATATGAAGCATA
>JAGWTK010000702.1 GCA_028876035.1 Bacteroidota bacterium | reverse complement strand
GGTCGTTTTTTGTTGTTCTGGTGTTAGCCGCTTTAGAAATGCTGCAAAGGACCGGATGGTCACGTCAAAACCTTTCAATGCGATGAATCTTCCAACTGAAATGATGTTAAAGCTTTCGTTGGCCTGCGTGGTGCCTTCCAGCATATCATTGGTAGCCACGGCGGGCATCAGGATCAGTTTGTGTCCTGCGTTTAGTTTCTTGTCAACATCCGAATTGATCGCCAGTATACGCTGTGCTTTGGACTTTGTTACGCGCAAAAAAGGGTCGATATTCCAGAAGAATTGTTTGGCCTTCCAGCGGAGCGCATCTGCCATCCACTTTTTGTTACCGTATACCGGTGCGATAAACTGCCTGGGCACCCTGGGATGATGTCCCACCGGGCCCCATACAAAGGGCTTCTTAAACTTCCAGAGAAAAGACGGTGTCCAATCGTTGTGAAAATTCAGGTTATGGGCGATGTCGAACTGAAGCTTCTTCTTCCGGATAAAAGCCGGCATGCCCATTTGCCACAGGTAGTAATACAGCAAGGCACCCCTGCTTCCTTTTTTCCAGAACCGCATCCAGTAAGGAAGATCGTAGTACTCGAAGCGGATGTTCTGCGCGCCGGGTACATAATTTTCATACATATATTTTTCAATCGCCGGTCGGTTGTTCTCCCGGGTGATCGCGATTACCTTGTTGAATCGGGCAATTTGCAATACGAGGTTCCAGCCGGTGCCGTCCTCAGATCCTTTGTACGGATTTACGGCATATACAGACGCGAGGATGGTTTTCATTTGTATTGGTTTTCGGTTTAGTTCAGTTGAAGAATGGCCTGCTCAATCAGCTCCATTGTTCTTCCCTTGTCAATATTTTCGATACACATATATTTTGCCGGCTCACCAAGGCGGCTAAACAGCGTTGTATAGTCATGTGTGAGTTGCCTGATGTCTCCGGCCGATAGTTCCTTTTTGCGTGTAAGGATTACTTCGGGCGGCGCATACAGGAAGATGTTAAGCTGCGGCTTATACACGAAGACATACAAATTCCGGATGAATGATTTGCTGATGGTGATATTGCTCCGGCGTCCATCCACGATAAAATCAAAATAATACCGGTCGTATAGCACGATATAGCCACGAAGGGTGTAGCGGAAGTAAACCACCAGCTGCCCGAAGAGATAATCGGCATAGTAGTAGCCAAACCTGGCCAGGGACGACAAAATGCTTTTATTCGTACCCTGCCGCGGAAGCCGTTCAGCGCAGCGCTGTTCGGCGGCTTCTTTCCCGTATTTCATCGCACTCAGGATAGGCAGCATTGAAGGACGATGGCGGATAACGACCACTTTCTTCCGGTATTTCCGCTGCAGCATTTCTTTCACCTCGTTGAGGATGGTTGATTTGCCGGCACCATCTACTCCACTAAAAGTTAGCATGAAGCCTTTGCGCTGCCGCATATCCCGAAGCGTATCGCGCTTGTGCTGGCACCAGCGAACGCATCGTGCTACAAGTGCATTGGAAGAACGTTGCCGGAGAAAGCCGAAAATCTTTTTGCGATCACCGGCTGAAAAAGGAAAGCTTTGTTCAAGGTTGCTGTGCTGGATGCCGGTTTGCTCCTGCAGGTTTTGCAATACGGTGGCCTGTTGCAACTCTGCCAGCCGCAGGAAGGGAGCCTGGTATTTCTCCGGGATGCTGCTATAATTAAGCTGGTAGAAAAGATAGATGTATAAATAATCCCAGGCGG
>JAGWTK010000701.1 GCA_028876035.1 Bacteroidota bacterium | reverse complement strand
GAATAACGAATACGATATGTTCGCGGCACATACCAATGATCAGATTCTATACCTGAATGGTAAACTGGTGCGCTACCGCGGATTTACCATGAAACTAAAAACAATAACCTGACCAACGAAACCCTGGAAACAGCCCTAAACACATATGGCCTATCTTATCGACCTTAAATCTTTTACCGACAAACGCGGCAACCTCACTGTGATAGAGAAGACTATTCCCTTCGAGATTCGGCGGGTTTTCTATATCTATGGGGTAGATGATTCAGTACGCGGCGGACACCGTCACCATACGACCATCCAGGCGGCCATTTGCATCCAGGGTCATTGTACCATTCATAGCAATGATGGAAGCGGCTTCCGGGAATTTGAACTCAACAAGCCCAATCGATGCCTGATACTGGAGCCGGCCGACTGGCACACCATGGATAATTTCAGCAACGACGCCATACTCATGGTACTCGCCTCCGAGTATTTTGATGAGAAGGATTATATCTTTGAGCCCTATGCCAATGCCGCTGATTGAGTACGAAAACCTTCACTTACTGAACCAGCCATTGTTCGATGACTACAGGCTGGCCTTTGATGAGGTAATGACCAGCGGCTGGTATGTCCTCGGCCGATCGGTAAAGAACTTTGAGCAATCATGGGCCCGGTACTGTGGCACTCAATATTGCACCGGTGTGGCCAATGGCCTCGATGCGCTTACCCTGTCTCTTAAAGCATGTCAATTCGCTCCCGGTGATGAAGTACTGGTACCTTCAAACACCTATATCGCCACTATACTGTCCATCGTGCAAAACCAGCTGAAACCGGTGTTGGTAGAACCTGAACTATCCACTTACAATATCGATCCTGCTGCCATTGAAGCAAAAATCAACAGCAAAACAAGGGCGATACTGGTCGTGCACCTGTATGGCAAACTGTGTAATATGGAAGCGATTAATGCGATCGCAGCAAAAAAAGGACTTATTGTGATCGAAGATTGTGCGCAGGCACATGGTGCCCACTATAAGGGCAGAAAAGCAGGTAACTGGGGAAGCCTGGCCGCTCATAGTTTTTATCCCACCAAAAATCTGGGCGCTATGGGAGATGCGGGTGCCGTAACCGGCAATGACGCAGCATTGGATGCAACCATTCGCACGCTGCGCAACTATGGTTCAAAAATCAAATACGAAAACGAGCAGGTAGGTGTGAACTCGCGGTTGGATGAAATCCAGGCTGCGCTGCTTACAGTAAAACTAAAATGGCTGGATGCCATCATTGCTCACAAACGAACGCTGGCGTCCTTGTACCTGGAGGGATTAAAAGAAGATTTTATCAAACCTGTAGTGCAGGATGACTATTTCGATGTGTACCATATTTTCAATATTCGTCATCCGAAACGCGACGCGTTAAAAAAATACCTGCTGGAACACCAAATACAAACAGAGATCCATTATCCACTTGCACCTAACCGGCAGCATGCCATGAAAGGTATTCTTGATGATCAGCCAACACCACTGGCAGATATCATTCACAATACCACCCTCAGTTTACCCATTTCCTTCTTTCATACAGCCGATGATATCAGCCGCGTGATTGAAACCATGAATCGTTTTTAAAAGATGCTACGCGAGCGGCGGCAGTGTATATAGTTTTTCAAGAAATAAAGCCAGTCCCTTTTTCTTTTCAGTATCGAGGGTATAGCTGATGCAGCGGGTGAAGTAGTGGTTGAGATCAAACA
>JAGWTK010000141.1 GCA_028876035.1 Bacteroidota bacterium | reverse complement strand
AACAGATATAGCGGATAGCATGCTTTGCCGCGAAATCGATACAGGCAAATGCACCATTGGTGGTAAGAGATGCTTCCCGCAATACCTTTCCTGGCTTTATCCAGGAAGTGTTGGTGATAGCACAGGGCTTATTAAGATTCGGCAAAAAATAATTCTGCTGCAACAGTTGCGCCGGTGAATTCGCGTGCATGATGTAGCGCCAGGGACTAACCAGGCTATCATTCGCCACCACTTCGCCTGATAATGTTGACTGGAGCACACTATCACCACTGCTGCGCCATTTCATACGCGCAAAATCATCCAGGCCAGCTTCTCCCAATGCCAGCCAGTTTTTCTCTTTCAAACGAACCGTCAGCGGCCGCTCTGCTTCTTCGCTTATTCTTCCAATGGAAGTTTGATTGATCATGCCCTGGGCGGTTGTACTTATCCAGGCGACAGCATCCTTGCGCAGGGGAACCGAGAAACGCTCCGCTGCGATTCGAATGCTGCTACCGGCCTGGTATAACCGATAACGAATTGCAAGCCCTTCATTGTAGAGCCTTGCGTCTACATACATCCGGTGACCATGGGTGCCGGTGCTGCGGTACTCGATCGTAAAGCTGCGGTATTCGTTGTGGATGCGCGCACGTTCGCCATACACGGGTGTCCAGTCTTCCCGGGTTAGTTGAGGAGACTTCCTGATGGGCTGCCAGCTTGCTTCTGTTCCATCCGCAACAATTTCAAGCGAAGCATTTTTTGTAATGACCACTCCGTTTGCACGCAGGGTAAATCGCAACAAATCGCTGTTGCTATGACCAGCCTGCGATTCAAGCGACAAACGCCCGTCGGGACTTTTCACCACTGTCTTTTGAGAAAAGCCCTGTTCTGCGAACAGAACAAGGCTTAGAACCATACAACTGCCAACTAAAAAACGCTTCATGCTATCAATATCCGGGATTTTGCGCGAATTCCGCCTGTGAATTGGCATCAATAACAGATTGTGGAATTGGAAATAAATTATTGCGTGGCTGAACGGTTTGCTGAGACACGACATAGCCATACTTCTTCGTGCGTTCATACAACAAACCGAGACGGGTCAACGTAAGCGTGTGCAGTTCTTCGCCAAACAACTCACGGATGCGTTCATCGAGGATATAATCGATATTGATTTCTCCCGGGTCGGCCGGCGTTGCACCTGCGCGACCCCTTACCGCATTGATATCGGCCGCTGCTTTCACATTGTCACCTGCTTTCATATAGGCTTCTGCGCGCACCAGGTACGTCTCTGCCAAACGAATCGCATATGATTCCTGCGCAAAGCCATTGCTGGGATCACCGGCATAATGCCAGTCGGATCCCATCTTCATCACCCGCGGGAATACACGTTCCATGGTATCCTGGCGGGTCGTAAGCCACTCCTTTTTAATTGGATCGCCCGGCTTCAGCTTAACGGTAAAAGGCGTTCCGTCGAATAAGGTTACCTGTGTTGTATAGGTCGTATCATAACCGGGCACTTCTTTACCATTGATGATCGGCGGTGGTGCATAAAACGTACGCTGGATATTGACTTCGCTGTTGCGCATATCATTCGGACCTGAATTATTCCAGAGATAGTAGGTAAAATAATTCGTGGGACGAACGAGACTGATCCCCCGGCCAGTCCAGTCACGCGCAGGTTGTGAGTAACCGAATTTCTCCAATGCCCAGAAGCTTGGCCAGAAAGCGCGCTCCTGGTCGGTGCGCGTGGTAAGGTTTACACCCAGACCACCGGTGAGAAATTTATCTACCTGCATCACCCAGATGGCTTCTTTATTTCCATTCTGATAATTGTAATTAGAGTAAGAAGCTGTACTCCGCATCTGGAACATATCCCAGAATACATTTTTTCCGGGGATATCCTTTCTCCAGCCAAAGCGCTGGGTCATGAGTGAATAGTCGCCCACCTGCTTATCAATCACTTTGGACGCTGCATCGATTGCCTTGGTATAGTTGTCGGGTGACTTGCTTTCATCGCCCAGCGCTATCAGCATTTCCGCAAGGTGATGGTAAGCTGCTGCTTTTACAAGGCGACCTGCTTCACTGGTGGTTTGAGGCAGGTTCTCCGCTGCAAACTGAAAGTCCTTCACACAAAAATCGTATACCTGTGCCCGTGAGGGACGGGTGTACGCCAGGTTGGGCGTAGTGACGGGTTTGTCGAGGATGGGCACGCCGCCGAATAAGTAAGAAAGATAGCGATACGCATACGCCCTGAAAAAGCGGGCCTCTGCCTGCACGATCAACTTTTGCGCAGGTGTTAGGGTTACCGCCGGATTCTCTGTTTGCGCAAGAATCGTATTGGCATTATAGATCATTGTATAATGCCTTGCATACACATCGCGCAGTTCGCCGAGTACCGGGTTCACCAGGTTCCAGTCGGTGAAATTGTTGTTGTCGAACGGTGGGAAGATATTATCAGTGCCTGAACCAAAATGAAAAAAATCGTCGCCGCTGTCGCGGTTGTTGTAGTTCAACCGAACCAGCCGGTACAAATCGTTCAGACCGGTTTTAAACTGCGCAAAATTGATGTACGCGTTGCCGGTAGTAAGAAAATCCGAAGGGGTCTCTTTCAGGAATTCATCGTCTTTTTTGCAGCCGCCGCAAATCAGCGAGAGGGCAAGCGCAAGTGATGAACCGTATAGTATTTTTTTCATATTGCTGGGTTATCGTTTGTTAAAATGTTACAGAAAGACCGGCCGTGAAGGTGCGGAACACGGGGAAGCCATTCACGTCGGCATAGTTGGTACCGGTTTCGGGATCAAGACCTTCCCAATTCGTAAAGGTGAGGAGGTTCTTGCCGGCCACATAAGCCCGGATTTCCTTCAGCGGCGTTCCTTTTAATTTTTTATCGCTCACGAGGTAGGACAAACTCAGATCCTGCAGGCGGATGAAATCACGTCGCTCAGAAAAACGGTAGCCAAGCGGGTTCGTGAAACTGGGCCGCGTAATGGTATTCGAGGGATGCTCCACCGACCAGTACTCTTTGTTCAGCCAGTTACCCACGGTGGGAAAAATCGTTGCCGAGTTCTGCGCATAACTGTTGCCTGACATGTAGTAGTGATTCTTCCCACCACCCTGAATGGTATTGAACATGAAATACAATTCAAAGTTTTTGTAACCGATCGTGTTGGAAAAGGTAATGGTATAGTTAGGTTTGTTGTATCCGATAATGGAACGATCGTTCGGGTCAATTTTACCGTTTCCGTTAAGGTCGATGAATTTTACATCGCCTGGTTTAGTGCCCGGATTTGCAGCGATGTAATTCACATCGGCCGTTTGCACAATTCCGTCGAACGAGTAATCGTAGATTGCTCCGAGTGACTTTCCGATGAAATAGCTGTTGGAGATATCATCGTCTTCCCTTCCGTCCTTGTTACCGTCAAGACCATGCAGTGAAACAATTTTATTCCGGTTCAGCCAGAAGTTAATGCCACTTGACCAGCGGAAATTCTTCCTGGTGATGTTATGGGTCGTCAACTGTACTTCTATCCCTTTGTTCTCTACTTTACCAATATTGTCTTTTACAGAAGAAAATCCATTGGTCGTTGGAATCGCCCGCTCAATCAGCAGGTTTTTCGTTTGCGCATTGTAGAGGTCGATGCTTCCCGATAAGAAATTGTGGAAGAAGGTGAAGTCTATTCCAAGGTTGGTCGATGCCGACGTCTCCCACTTCAGTGCTTCGTTGGGCAAACGATTCGGGTAGGTAGTGTTCACGGGCGTTGTGCCAAACAAATAGCTCGAAGTACCAATGGTGGCCAGGGTTGAATACGCGCTGATCGAAGGATTACCCGTTTCGCCGTAGGATACCCGCAACTTCAGGTACTCAGCAAACGGGAAGGCTTTTTTAAAGAACCCTTCCTGGCTAATGGTCCAGGCACCGGCCACCGAGTAAAAGCTACCGTATTTATTGCCTGCGGCAAATGCGGAATACCCATCCCGGCGGAAAGAGCCCGACAACACGTATTTATTCTGGAAAACGTAGTTGACACGGGCCAGGTAGGCCAGCTGCGCTAAATGTGAATCATCGGTATTAACAGAACGCTTGGTAGGGTCCCCGCGTTCAAGGCTGTTTAGCCCAAGTACCGTTGTACCCGATTGGGAGAAATCAGTCGCACTCAATGTCATTTTGCGGTCGTGTTGCGCCTGTTTTTCCGCCAGCAGCGTAACATCCAGTGCATGGTCGGTTCCGAAAGTGTGTTTGTAATTCACCAGGTGGTTCAGGTACCAGTCTGTCCGTTCCTGGTTACTCCTGAATCCATTTGCACTCTGCAGGTACTTGGTTTGATCCTGCAAATCGGCCAATGCCAGGGTGTTTACAAATGTTCTTTCATTGTTGAATTGACCCGAATGGTTTTCCCATCTGTTCAATGCATAGTTAAAAGTGTAGGACAATCCCTTGATATATGGCACGTCGATCTTCACCCAATTCAGGGAGCGATAGTTTGTATTCCGATCCTCATCGTAGGTTTGGGTGCGCCAGAACGGACTGAAAGTAGTGGTAGATGTTTGCGGATAGCGTTCGTACCAGTTTCCATAACCCGGGAACGTCGAGTATACATAACTGTAAGGACCAAGGATGGTGCCTTTCTCCAGGTCAGCAGCTACACCGTCTGCATTTTTATTCACTACGTTCAACGTGAGACCGTACTTCATCCAATCGGTGACCTTGGCCTCGAGTTTTGCCAACAGCGCGAATTTTTTAAAATTATCGTTGTACACGACGCCGTTTTGTTTGTAATAGTTTCCCGACACATAGAAATTCATACGATCGCTTCCGCCGGAAAAATTCAACTGGTAGTCCTGGAACAAGGCCGGCTTCACCACTTCGCTGAACCAGTCGACAGAATGATGATTTTTATACGCTTCGTATTCTTTCGGGTTGAGCAACTTGTCAATCACGAGGTCAGCGGGCGAAGCACCGTTTTGCTTTTTCACGTCGTACCGGTATTGCAGGAAGGCGGCAGTATCGCGCATATCGGGCCGGCTGGTATAGGTTTGCACCCCCACGGTACCGCGCATATTGATGACGGGCTTGCCGCTTCGCCCACGCCGCGTGGTGATTAAGATAACACCGTTGGCACCACGCGAGCCGTACACTGCTGCCGCGCTTGCATCTTTCAGCACATCCACCGTGGCAATATCATTGGGGTTAATCTCATTGAAGCTGCCTACGAAAATCACACCATCTACAACTACCAGCGGCGTATTCGAAGCGAGGATGGAATTCTGTCCGCGTATTTCAAAGCTGGGGTTTCCTCCTGCATTGGTTACGGCACCAATATCAAGACCGGGCAGCCGGCCTTTGATGGCATCCAGTGCATTGGGGTTGGGTAAAATGGCGAGCGGGGAGTTTTCCACTTTGATCGATCCAACCGCACCTGTCAGATCTTTTTTTCGTGCGGTTCCGTATCCGATCACCACTACGTCTTCCATTTCTTTAACGGCTTGCTCCAGTTGCACCTCAACAAATCCACTGGCCGTAACACTCACCACTTCCGTTTTGTGGCCAATGGAACCAATCTCCAGTTTGTCATTCGGTGCCGCCGTAATTTTGAACATGCCATCCTTATCGGTGGCCGTACCGTTTTTGGTGCCCACGACCAATACAGTCGCACCAATCACCGGCGCGCCACTGGTTTTATCGGTAACACGGCCATTGACGGTCTGCTGTGCAAACGCCACTACAGCGCTGGCACAAAAAAACAAAGCGGACAGAAATAATTTTTGCGCGAAAGAATGCATTCGAACGGTTGGGCGACAATTCACTCGTCGTAGTAATCGGGTCTTCATATCAGCAAGTTTTGTTGTTCAACAAGGTTTATAACAACGATTCAGCAATGATGGGTTAAACTGGAATTAAAGGAACTGTTCTTAGTAAAAATACCTGTATGGACTTAGGCATATCTAAGCGTATTCAAAAGTATTTCACCATGCTTCCCTGCACATAGGTGATTTGACTTTAGGAATGGATAATATGACGATCACTTTTATTGAACTGCGATTGTTCTTGCCGGGTGCTGAGTTGTACTTAAGAGTGACCATCATTGGGGAAAGAGGTGTGAGGTGAGGGGTAAGCTTTGAGGCAAGAGCGAAGAGGTTAGCGGCAATACAAACCAGGGCATTAATTGCGGCTAGCAACTGAAAACACGCTACTACTTTTTAAGTGCGATTGTTGCTCCGTCATTTGGTAAATGGACTGACCATGACAGCTTCCCAATTTCCAGGTGCAATTCGCCGCCCTGGTGGGAGGGATCACTGGCATACCAGTGTTTTGATTCATCGCGCCAGAGCAGGCAGGATTTATCCACTTTAATAAGGCCGATTTCTTTGAGTATATACGCGCCAGGTTGGTACACGGCTATCGCGGCACAGCCATCAACGAAGCAAACCGACTGGCAACGACTGGTATTGGACAGAATTTTCCAGGCTGGCTTCGTGGTCATTTTTTTGGCAGCGACCGCATTTTCACAGGATACCACTGCATAACCCGATGCGCTATCTCCTGCCCGATGTACAATAAATGGAAGGAATACACTGTCTTTCACCAGGTCCGGTGATTCGGAGCGATTGATATCCGTCCATCTCCCGGTTCGCTGCCGGTGATCGATGACTACGCTATCATCGTACAGGGGCAGGTAAACAAACCCATGATGGTAGACCCAGCGCAAACGTTGGAAACTTTGAACGGAATCCAGTTCATTGAAGGAAGATTCACTGCAATCAATGCCTCCCCTGCTACGGCATTGATCCATCACCGTAAATGCAGGCTGTATTAACCCGGAGGTTTGCATTCCACCCATCAATACGATCGTACTATTCTGGTGCGATATCCACGCTTTTCTTACGCGAAGAAACGCGGCGCCTTCCTTGCCAAGTTCCTGCTCCATCACCGCCAATCCATTTTTTCCATCACTCACATTTCCTGTAAACGCCTTTTGCTGTATTTCTTTCCGAACAGCTCCCCTGAAAGAGGTAATACCCGGCAGGAATTGCCAGTTCCACACAGGCATCAGGTTGTAATATTCTTGTCCGTCCCCGATAAAGTAACTGTCGCCATTGTCGAGCATATCGCCGCTTAAATTTTCGCCGTTGATCGATTCAGTGAGCAGGGTACGCGTTGAATTCGTTTTGAGAAAAAAAGAAAACCGCGGTTGTTGCATTGCTGTAAAATCGGACCAGGGAAAATACCGGTAACCCCTGAGGGTAGTATCACCTGCCTGTACGCGATCGAGCAATCTAAGCCGGTTTGCAGCGGCAGGATTGAGTTGAATAAAAAACGGGATCACGGATCGGAGGGAGGCGCTTTGCAAAGCATTGGCTCTTGACGCAGAACGATCCATGGTACCCGGAACAGTATGAATGCCCCTGGCCATCCATTGCCATCCCTCTAATGCAAAATCAGTGAGCACTTCCACTTTTTCTGCTGAATACGCGAAAGGCGTTCCCCGAAGCTCGAAAGCAAGCCGGAGGTTATCGAGCAAAAAAGCACGGCCGTATTGATATTGCTGCAGGCGCGGCCCATGCTGGTGGAAACTATAGTCGGGCTGTACGCCTTCATCCGTTCGCACACGCACAGCCGCCTGTAAAGTATCTGCGCAGAATTTAACCAGGACGGTATCGCCGGTGAGCAGCCCATAATGCAGTCCAAGATCAGCACTCCACACCAGGTTAGCACCTGTACCATTTACTTTTAGCTGATGAAATATGGTGAGTGACCCTTCATAAACCTTTTTTTCCAGCGCATTTCCCGATAAAAAAAGTATATCGCGCATGTATTGCGGCACACCGATTTCATTGTGCCACCAGTTCCTGCTTTTATACCGATGCTGCAACCAGTCAACCAGGGCAGCAGTTATTTTTCGAAGTAATGATTCGTCATGATAGCTGCGTGTACCGGGCCTTGCCCATGCCAGGGCGATCATTTTTGTACGCCGGAGATGTTCTGCCGGGTTCCATTTTCCCACTTGTTCGTCGGAATAGTTGATGTCTGCCCAGCGGCCATCTGCACCGGGCATTGTTATCCCATGCAAAGGGTCCTTCGGTTCCATCGCCAGCAACCAATCGACATATCGTGTACGCACCAACGAATCAAGCGCAGGCTGCGCAAGGGCGGGCGACGACAAACAACTGTTCAATACGACCAATACAACAAAAAGGAGAGGCTGCTTACGGTACATATACTTTATACATCACCACTGCATGTGGTTGCAATTGTACATTCATGGATTTTTTTCCGATTTTCAAACGGCGGTGTTGCCATAGATCACGTACGACAGCGTCTTTGGCAGTAGCACCGGTCAACGCACGGGTAACCGGCACCGTGATGCTGCTGTCCGTCGTATTAAATATAACTACCGCCTTCGCATTGCCCGAGAGTTCTTTCGCCCACAGTTCATAATCTTTCTCTTGCTTCAGCCGGGTGCCCTGTTTGCCGAGGCTGTCCTGGTTTACGGCAATCACTTCTTTGTTGCTGAGGATGGTTTTGATGGCCGGGGACATATTCCGTACATCATTGCCGAGGAATAGTGGGGCGGCGAGCAGGGCCCAGAAACTAAACTGTGCCTTTTGCTCTTCGATGCTTTGTTCGTTGTTACGCGCGTAGCCAACAATTAAATTATCAGGATCGTTCCAATGACCCGGACCGGCATAAGCTTCTTTTCCCAGCACCTGTGTATGCAAGGTTTTGTTCCAGTTTTGCCAGGATACCTTTGGATTTTTTTCGATGAACTGTACGATGTCTTCCCCCGTGCGCCAGGCATTGCCCAGGGCGGCCCCCCAGGTATGTGTGTCTTTACTATAAAATATGCAAAGGTTAAAAAGTATGGGTCGACCGGTTGCTTTAAGTGCAGTGCTCATCTTGGCGAACAATTCCTTGTCGCTGTGTTTCTCCTTCTCGCCGCAGGCATCGTATTTCAAATAGTCAATACCCCAGGCCGCATAGTTGCGGGCATCCTGTTCCTCATGTCCATAACTTCCGGGA
>JAGWTK010000140.1 GCA_028876035.1 Bacteroidota bacterium | reverse complement strand
GGTAAAAGGTCTGTCCCCTTCCGAATTCATCGCGCGCGCCCATTCAAACAACCAAATTGAGCAGCCCTAGCCTATTCATTTCGCGATTTGACTAGGTTTTGCAGCAGGCCTTTGCGTGATTTGCCCAAACGCAATCAAATGGCACTAATTCGGTTTATCCTGTTGGCAATTTCATTTTTATCGGGTACAGTCAGTAAGGCCCAAACGGCGGCATCGATCCCGCTAAGCGCATTCGCTGGTCGTTACCAGGTTGTTTTCTTTCCTTCCCAGGGGTTCCTGATCACACTGAACGGCGACCGGCTGATGTTGGAAATCGAAGGACAGGGTAAGGCTATGCTGCTCCGTACAGGCAATACTTCCTTTGTAGCGGAGAGGATAGCGCCACAGGTCTCCCTCATTTTTACCACTGCAAAGAACGATTCGATAACGGGTTTTACCTGGATCCAAAAAGCAAGACCACAGCATTGGAAACTCGTTGATACGATAGCCACGGTCAATCAGGCAAGTAATGGCAGCACTCCGCTTGATGCCTTTACCGGCACCTATGGCATCCGGGGCAACCCCTATCTCAAAAACCTGTTCAGTGTGTCCGGCAACCAGTTATTCTGTACCCAATCCAACCGCGCTCCCCTTGCTTTACGGCAAAACGGTGCGACCAGCTTTATTTTCGAAAGTAACGGGTATGCCTGCACGTATTCCTTTTCCGACCCGGTGAATGGCCGCTACCGCCAAATGACCATTAAACAGGATGGACCTGTTACCTGCGTACGTCGATCTGATAAAGATCCCGGACAAATCCTGAAAAAACATTCATTCTACCTGCGAACTGGATTTACCCATGCCGATACTTTGTTGGGAGGACTCAGTGCGGCAAAAACCTGTTATGATGTGTTGTTTTATGATTTGTCGGTAATGCCCGACCCGGCCAGTAAATCCATCACCGGTACCAATACCATCCGGTTCCGTTGCGTGGTGGACCTCGATTCGTTGCAGGTGGATCTGTTTGAGAACATGAAGATCCACACTTTTCAACACAATGACAAGGCGCTCCGCTATACCCGGGACGGTGATGCTGTATTTGTTCATTTTAACCCAAGGCTCCGCAAGGGGGCTATCGACTCCATCCGAATTGAATACTCGGGCATACCCCAGCTACTGGATTTGGATAAAGGAAACGCAGGATTTATCTGGTCACAGGATAAAAATGGAACGGAATGGATAGAATCGGTTAGCCAGGGCTCCGGCGCGAGCACCTGGTGGCCCTGCAAAGACCACCTAAGCGACAAGCCCGATAGCATGGCCATCCATATTACTGTACCATCCCGGCTGACGGCATTATCAAACGGGCAATTCCGTGGAAAAGAATTGCTGCCGGGTGACCAGGCACGGTACAACTGGTTCGTGAGTTACCCCATGAATACCTACGATGCGGTTGTTTATGTGGGCGACTATCGCCACTATACAACGACTCATCACGACGGGACTGGCAGCTATTTGATCAACTATTATTACCTGTCGGATAATAAAACCGCAGCTACCAGCTTTTATAAAATGCTGGGACCGGTGCTGAATGTATATGAGAAAGCGTACGGACCTTATCCATTTCAACGAGATGGTTTTGCAATAATAGAAGCACCCTACCCGATGGAACACCAGAGCGCAGTTAGCATGGGTGGCCTGGCGGAATGGTACCAAAACAACTACAAAGATTCAAGCGTTGTCATTAATACGCTGTGGCATGAAACCGCGCATGAATGGTGGGGCAATAATGTTACCTGTTCCGACTATGCCGACTTCTGGATTCATGAATCCTTTGCCACCTATTCAGAGATACTGGCACGAAAACGAATATGGGGAGAGGCTGCAGCCAGCGATTACCTGCAATACCAAAAAGGAGAAAATAAAGATCCCATTCTTGGGTATTATGGTGTAAATGATTTTCACCTGGGCGACCTGTATGGAAAAGGTGCCCGCATGATTATCACCCTGCAAAACCTGCTGAACAACGACAGCCTGTGGTTTGATTTATTGCGATCGATTCAACAGCAGTTTCGCTACCAGGCCATTTCCTCGAAGGCATTGGTCAATTATATCAATACGGTAACAGGACAAGACCTGAACTATTTTTTCGAACAATACCTTAACCATGCTTCATTACCCGAACTCCAATTAAAATTCGGGCAAGTCGATGATTCGCTGGAAGTAGCTTTTCGCTGGAATGCTGCGGCGCCCGGGTTTCATATGCCGGTAAGGGCGACAACGGGCAGGAAAACACTAGGTTTTATCTATCCAAATCCTGAATGGCAATCTATCCGGCTGCAAGGAATGCAAAAAAGCGATTTCCAGTTAGACAGACTATCGTTTTATTATGATGTAAAAATGATTGACTAGCGCGATTGTTTCCTTACCTTAAAGCGGAAATCATCGTCCGATTGATTTTGTCAGTTATGTTGAAATGTTTCTTCCTTTTGGGTTTGCAACTTACCATCACCTGTGTTTGTGCGCAGCATCGTTTATTGCAGGTAGTCCAGCAATCCGAACAAACTGTTGCGGTGGTATATCTCCGGACGCAGCGGGTGTTGCATCATATTCCAGTTGGCTTCAAACCCCATGAGATTACCTGCGACCCGGTGAAAGGACTATGCTTTGTCACCGATTTTGGGGTAGAAGACTATGATACAAAACTGGGGACGCCCGGTAAAACGATTTCAGTTATCGATCCTATCAGGGGAAAGCGAATCCGCGTCATTGAAACTACCCCTGACACGGCGGGTAATATGCCGCACGGCATCAAACTAAGGCCAGGCAAATACCGCGAACTTTTCATCAACATCGAAAAAGGCGACTCGATGCTGGTATTAGGTGCGGATAGCTTTCAGTTGATCAGAAAATTTCCATTGCCGAAGGGCACCCATAATTTCCTTTTTTCGGCTGATGGGTCGCGGTTATGGCTAATGTGTGGTGCAGCTGGTGTTGCTGAAATCGATCCAACCGATGGCCGGGTTATTCATCAGCTAACAACGGCCACGCCCATCCGCGGTTTATCAGTAGCGGACACCGATCTATTAGCATCGGGTCAAAACGAACTGTATCTATTATCCGCGGAGGACCTAAGCATCAGAAAAAAGCTGACAGATCTGGGGGTCAAACAATTGTTCTATGCTGCGATGGATCCAGTACACAAAATCATTATCGCTCCCGCCGCATTTGACAGCACGGTTTTACTCCTGGAGGCGAAAACCGGAAGGCTCATAAACCGCATTCGCACCCGGAAAACGCCGCTGCAGGTTCAATGCATTGCCGGGAAAGCATACGTCACCCATCCGCTTGACAACTATCTAACCATTATCGATCTCAAAACTTGCCGTATCGCCGGAGAACTACCCGTAAAAGGCGGCAATGGAATGGCTTTGTTTCCCTGAGCTATGGGCCAGGCTAACGGTCAGGGTAAGCGCAGTTATACAGCCTGGAGGTCAAGGTCGGCCGCCTGACAAAAAAATACTGGTTTCTGCGGCTGATATATTATAATTATCACGATATTTATACCCGTCAATTTCCTTTCCACGTCCGAATCCATCCTCGAAACGCCTTCTGTAGATTGTCTCCCACTTTGCTGTTTCAAGAATCGTAAACCATCCCTGCTTATGCGTGCATTATACACTGCTCAGATGCGGCATTGTGTTGTTTTGATGCTGCTCTTACCGTTGTCTGCATTTGTTACTGCCCAAAAACAGCATCTTCCTCCAAAGGAAAAGGCATCAGCACTATTACGGAAAAATATCATAGCTACCGGGTTGAGCCAGTCGAACCTTGCCGATTACCGGGTAACCGATGCGTATGCCGACAAAAAAACCGGGAGCTTCCTGGTCTACCTGCAACAAACTCATCTCGGTATTCCGGTCTACAACAAAATTGGCATCTACGTTTTCAAGAATGACCTGCTTGTGCAAAAGCAGCCGGATTATGTCGGTCAAATACCGGACGCTGCCTACACGCGTACGGCGGGCTATAGTATTTCGCCTGCGCAAGCCGTGCATTTCGCAGCCAATCACGTTGGTGTTCCCGTAAAGGGAGAACCCAGTCTGCTGCGCAAGGACGAGTTGAGCAAACATTTTGTGTATACTCCCGCAGGTATGAACCTGGACAGTATCACGACCGACCTGTACTGGCTGCCCGTAAATGACAATAAAGATTTACGCTTATGCTGGAACGTTAGAATTGCTTCTCCCGATAAAAACAACGATTGGTTTGTGCGGGTAGATGCACAAACTGGCGAATACCTTGAGAAGAACAGTTTGATCGTTGCTGAACGCGCGGATGCAGATTGCCTGGTTTCAGAGCCAACAACAGCCGCTGGGATGCAACTGTCTGCATACTCCACCCCGCTTCAAAATTCAAAAAACACATTTGCACCACCCCCAGCCACGGGCAGCGCCAGCTACCGGGTGTACCCTTTACCGGTAGAGTCGCCAAACTTCGGCTCACAATCTTTGGAAACGGATCCGTGGTTGAAGGCAGGTACTGGCAATAATGCCACTACCCTTGGATGGCACAATGATGGCACGACCGACTATGCGCAGACCCGCGGCAACAATGTGTGGGCACAAGAGGATATTGCAGGTACCAATCTGCCCGGTGGCTTCACGGATAACTCATCGACCACTGGTTCTATACTGACATTCGACAATACGATTAATCCAATCTTGAATCCAGTAGTGGGTGTGAACCTCAAAGCAGGAATCGACAATCTTTTTTACTGGAACAACCTCATGCACGATATCAGCTATCAATACGGATTTGATGAAGCCGCCGGCAATTTCCAGACCAGCAATTTGGGCCGGGGCGGATCAGGCAACGACTATGTATGGGCTTTTGCGGCCTCTGGTGTTGGGATGAATAATGCTGATTTTTCTACCCCAACCGATGGTCAGAACCCACGCATGCGGATGTTTTACTGGAACCTGGGTGTTTCGAGTAGCCTTACCGTTACGAACCCCGCCGGTATTGCGGCAAGTTATGCTGCAGTTGAAAATGCCATTAATTACACCTGTCAGCTGGCCAATTTCGGGAGCGCCAGGTCGGGAAATATTGTTTTGCTCAACGACCCATCTGGCTCAACCCACCTTGGCTGTGGTACCATTCAGAACGCCGCTGCGCTAACAGGAAATATAGCTTTGATTGACCGTGGCACCTGCAGTTTCGATGTTAAAATAAAAGCTGCGCAGGACGCAGGAGCTATTGGTGTGATTGTAATAAACAACTCGGCTGCGGCACCTGTCGTTATGGGTGGATCAACTCCCTCCATAGACCAGTTGATAACAATCCCTTCGATCATGATTTCCCAAACAGATGGCAACACCCTCAAAGCGAATCTCGCAGGATTGTCCGGGTCGATGAATGAATCTGGCCTATTTCGCGACGGCTCACTCGATAATGGTATCATCGCCCACGAGTATACACATGGTATTTCTAACCGACTAACCGGCGGTCCTGCCAATATCGGTTGTCTTTCGAATGCCGAACAAATGGGAGAAGGTTGGAGCGATTACCTTGCTTTGATGGTTACCACCAATTGGGCAACAGCCCAGATTACAGACGGGGTTAAGCCAAGACCCATCGGAACCTACGCCTTTTCACAGGCTGCCAACGGCACCGGGATACGCAAGTTTCCGTATTCAACAGACATGAGCATTAACTCATGGACTTATGGTATGATGGCAGGTATCGTCAACGGGGAAGTGCATTCTACGGGGGAAATATGGTGTGCGACTATTTGGGACATGACCTGGAATATCATACAACAGGAAGGCATATCACCGGACATTTACCACGGCACCAAAGGGAACAATATCGCCCTTCAACTGGTGATGCTGGGGATGAAATTGCAACCCTGCAGCCCGGGTTTTATTGATGCACGTGACGCCATTCTTAAGGCCGATTCCATTCTGTATAACAATGCACACAAATGCGCCATTTGGAATGCATTTGCAAGAAGAGGTATGGGCAAATCAGCCTCACAGGGCAGTTCTAGCAGCACTGTTGACCAAACGCAGGCTTTTGATTTACCCGCTGGCATGGGTGTCGCAAACAGGGTGAATAAAACAACCATTGTAAACGGCGATAATATCTCCTATACTATCCAGGCTTATTGTGACTGCGCACCGTTAAGCGGTATTTCCATTACAGATACATTGGCAACGAACCTGAATTATACGGGTTCGTCCGGCGGAACATTTACTGCACCTTATGTTCATTTCGACAATATAAATTTTGCAGCCGGCGAAACAAAGACTTTCACCATCCAGGCAACTGCGGCGATGAAGTTTACACCACCTGTTGTATTGATTAATGACAGCCGTGACCCGGCGGGTTATACCTGGACCAGCACTGCTTCTACCGGTTCCACCAATTGGGTTGAATCGACGGCACGTTCGCACAGCAGTTCCCATGCATGGTTTGCACAGGACCGTGGCACTGCGACCAATTTCACACTCACCTCAGGACCGCTGTTAATTGACAGTATTGCAACTTTGTCGTTCTGGCATTATTTCGAAACGCAACCTGCATTCGACGGAGGGGTCATTGAAATTTCTACTGATGCTGGTACTACCTGGAACGATTTGGGTCCCTACATCACACAAAATGGATACAATGCCAGCTTCCATCCAAACGTGGGTTCACCCATGGCAAATCGCCCCGCCTTCTCCGGTAGTACGGGCGGAACATTTATTCAAACGATTGTTTCACTGACCGAATTTGCAGGCCTCACGGTGCAGATTCGTTTCCGGTTTGCAAGTGATCCAGTCACCGCGGGCGAGGGCTGGTATATCGACGACATCTTACTGCAAAACCAAAAAGGAATTGTAAACAAAGCCAATGTCTATAATGGCAGCACACTGTTGTCCAAATCGAATACGTTCTCGTTTATTACCGCCAGCGCCCTTCCGGTTACTTTCCTGCAGTTCGAGGCAACTAAAATGAACCGCGCAGCCCTGCTGCAATGGAAGGTGAGCGATGAAATCAATACCAGCAAATATGTAGTCGAACGGAGTGCAGACGGACTGAGCTTCTATCCGATTGCCGAGGTAGCAGCTGTTAATAGCAGCCGCTCGGTACAAACCTATTCATTTACCGACGATGCAACACTGCCTGGAACCAATTACTACCGCATAGCCGAAAAGGATATGGATGGCAAATCGGTTTTGTCCACCATCAAATCACTGCGCTTTACAAGTGCAGACCTGAGCATCCGCCTTATGCCGGTACCTACCTATAACCAGTTGGTGCAGGTCAATATCAGCGGCGGAACTGCCGCATTGTATAAGGCATCGATCTTGAATACAGTGGGACAGTTATTGAAAGTGTACCGGTTAAAACCCGGCAATAACCTGCTCGACCTCCACGGCATAACCGGCGGAGTATACTACCTGAAAGTAGAATCCAGCGACGGACAATCCGAACTGCGGAAAATAGTAATTGAATAGCGGCTAAAGCTCAAGGCAGCCAATGCACATGCGATAAAAGGCGGGGGATAATCAGCACCCCGCTTTTCATTTTTTCCGGGAAACTACGTTTGCCGCCAAACACAAAGTCGCCTGCAAAGGAGCAAAATTGCATACGATGTGTTATCTTAAACTGTCAATTCTCATAAAAGTGGTTTATGAGGCCACTGGGGGCCGGCGATGCCGGCCTTTTTTATTACAACTACTGTTGATATGCATCCCGGCCATTGTGATTAATTTGTAACTTCCTGTTATGGCCATTTTATCTCATTTAACAAAGCTGCGCATTTCTCTAACGATACCCATTAAACGCTTTAGCACGCGATTCAGGCATGTAATGCTATTTCTGGCAGTGCTTTCCCAGCTTCCATTGATTGCCCAAAACCGCGCCACCAACCCCATCATCTTTGCAGATGTTCCTGATATGTCCATCATCCGGGTAGGCAACACGTATTACATGAGCAGTACCACGATGCATATGAGTCCGGGCGTACCCATCATGAAATCCAACGACCTCATCAACTGGAGAATCGTCAATTACGCTTACGATACGCTGGCAAATATGAATGAACTCAACCTCACCAATGGTAAGAGCACGTATGGCCGCGGCTCCTGGGCGAGCAGTTTGCGGTATCACAACGGCCGGTACTATGTAACAACATTTGCACAAACCACCGGTAAGACCTATATATTTTCCACCACCGACATTGAGAAGGGAGCCTGGACAAGGGTTTCGTTCAAACCGTCGTACCACGATCACTCCCTGTTCTTTGATGATGATGGTCGTGTTTATTTACTCTACGGCAATGGAAAATTAAGTGTGCTGGAACTCAACAATGATTGCTCTGGAGTTAAAGAAGGCGGACTTTCACAAGTGGTCATTGAAAATGCCAGTGCGCCCAGCGAAATGGAAGGGAAAAAAGGTGGATTGGGTGCCGAAGGGTCACAAGTGTACAAGATCAACGGAAAATATTATTTATTTAATATCACCTGGCCACCGGGCGGTATGCGTACCGTAGTAGTCCACCGGGCCGATAAAATAACCGGGCCATGGGAGGGTCGGATAGCACTCCAGGATCGGGGTATCGCACAAGGGGGACTGATCGATGATCCTAACGGCAATTGGTATGCGTATTTATTCCGTGACTACGGCGCGGTAGGACGCATACCCTATCTCGTTCCGGTAAAATGGGAAGATGGTTGGCCAGTGCTGGGTATCGATGGCAAAGTGCCGGACACCTTAGACCTGCCCGCCAACAGGGGTTTGTTGCCGGGTATTGCAGCATCGGACGAATTCGACCGCCATAAAACCGACCGCAGTTTGCCCCTTGTTTGGCAATGGAACCATAATCCGGATAACCGTTTGTGGTCGGTCACTGCGCGCAAAGGTTTTCTCCGGCTGACCACCGCGCGAATTGATACCGGTTTTTTGCTCGCAAGAAATACATTGACGCAAAGAACTGTCGGTCCGGCCTGCGACGGAATTATTTCGATGGATGTATCGGGAATGAAGGACGGTGATTTTGCGGGGCT
>JAGWTK010000139.1 GCA_028876035.1 Bacteroidota bacterium | reverse complement strand
TCAGTACATTGGATAATACGGCAGGCTGAGGTATGTCTATCAAGTAGACAAATTCCCCTTTTTAGGAATCATCGCTGCTCGAGTACATCAGCGTAGGCAGGCGTTTTGTCGAACATGGCTCTTGCAAACGGACAAAGTGGAATAATCTTAATTTGTTGCTTACGGGCATACTCAACCGCCGTTTCCAGCAGCGCCTTGCCAACGCCTTTACCCGACAACGAATCATCCACCTCCGTGTGTTCGATGATCATTTTTGATGGAGAAGGACTGGTATATACCATTTCAGCAAGAATAGCCCCGTCCTGGCCAACAAAGAACATCCCTTTGCCATTAATTTTTTTGTGTTGTATCAGCATGGTTAGTTGTTCAAAAGTGATTGCAAGAGTGCGTAGCCTTGCGGCCATTCACCAATATTCGAAGCCGCATTGATATGTCCCAGCGCGCCAACTTCTGCCAGTTTACTGCCCCAGTTTTCTGCAAAATACCTGGCACGGTCCATTGTTACGTAAAAATCATCGCTGCTCGCCACAACGATCGAAGGAAAGGGTAAACGGAAAAGCGGCATCGGTGTGAAACCAGTGGTGCCGGGCGGATAGCTGGTTGCTTCGGTATCACTGGGACCTACCAGCAAGGCACCATGGATGCGATGGCCATAGTGTTCGGCCCAGCGCACAATTGTAGAACAGGCAAGGCTATGGCCTATCAGCACAACACGCGAAAAATCTTCGTTTTGCAGGGTGGCTTCTATTTGTGCTATCCATTCACTGGCAACCGGCGCATCCCAGTCGGCCTGCTGTATGCGTGTAAAACCATACAATCGTTCCCAGTGTGTCTGCCAATGTTCAGGACCGGAATTATTCAGTCCGGGATGGAGGAAGCATTTTACTGAAGACATTCCCTGCGTGTTTTGAAGCATCAATTTCCTCCAAAAAAACCGGGAACAAAAATTTGCCGGTTTGAAAATTTGCCTTCATATTTGCACAGCAATGAATTCAAACATGCAAAATATTCAGTGGTGGTGGCATACAAACCTCAGCAGGGGCAAGTAATGCTATGACCATTGGCATCATACTATTTTAGGGCCCCGATTCATTCGGGGCTTTTTTATTGTTGGCAACACAAACAGAAATGAAGAAGATTCAAATACAAACAACCTGTAAGAAAATGCTGGCAGATGTGTTTACGCCGGTAGGCATCTACCTCAGGTTGCGCGATCGTTTCCGCGATACCATTTTGCTGGAGAGTACCGATAACCATGCGGCCGATAACAGCTATTCTTTTATCGGCATCAACGCTGTTGCCGGTATGGAAATAACCTCACTCAGCAGCATCGAATTCAAGTTACCGGGTATGGAGCCAGAGCGCATGGCCATCGGTCACGCCGATGAAGTGCCCGGACGCCTCTGGGAATTCATGCAACGTTTTGAAATGGAAAAGACCGACAAGAACGCCGCCTGCGCGCAGGGTCTTTATGGTTATACCAGCTACGATGCGGTACAATTTTTTGACAGCATCCGTTTCCAGGACAGGCCTGCCGGCATTCCGCTCATGCGTTATCGCCTGTATCAATATGTTATCGCGATTAACCATTATAAAGATGAATTGTACCTCTGCGAAAACATTATACCGGGGGTCGAATCAGAACCAGGACTGGTAGAAGGTTTGATTCGGAGCAGGGATATTCCTGCCTATCCTTTTAAAGCGGTTGGCGAAGAAATAAGCAATATGGCCGACAGCACGTACACAGACATGGTGAAAAAAGGCATGGCTGCCTGTTTCCGCGGCGATGTATTTCAAATCGTCTTGAGCCGGCGTTTTGAACAGGCTTTCACCGGCGACGAGTTCAACGTATACCGTGCGCTACGCTGTATCAATCCTTCGCCCTACCTTTTCTTTTTCGACTACGGCGACTATAAATTGATGGGCTCGTCTCCCGAAGCACAGATGATCATTAAAAACGGGAAAGCCATTGTACATCCGATAGCAGGTACTTTCCGTCGCACCGGCGATGATGAAACCGACAAGAAGGAGGCAGATCGTCTTTTACTCGATGCAAAAGAGAATGCGGAACACGTGATGCTGGTAGATCTTGCCCGCAACGATCTCAGCCGGCTTTGTGATGATGTGAATGTGGAACATTACCGGGAAGTGCAGTATTTCAGCCACGTGATACATCTGGTAAGTGAAGTCACCGGCAAGGTTCGGCCCGGCACCAACCCGTTTGAACTACTGGCAAAAACATTTCCTGCCGGCACACTCAGCGGCGCACCAAAAATAAAAGCCATGCAGCTCATCGATTCCTTTGAGCCAACTGCCCGGGGACAGTATGGCGGCGGCATTGGCTTTATGGGATTTGATGGTTCCTGTAACCATGCGATTATGATTCGTACATTTTTAAGTAAACAAAATACACTGGTTTACCAGGCGGGCGCCGGTGTGGTGGCCGCCAGCCAACCTGAAAGCGAATTGCAGGAAGTAAACAATAAACTCGGGGCACTAAAGAACGCTATTGTTTTTGCAGCATCTATTTAACACCACTACCCATTCATGATGAAAATTCTTGTTTTCGATAACTACGATTCATTTACCTACAACCTGGTGCACCTGGTAGAAAAGATCAGCGGTGTAAAGGCAGATGTATTCCGCAACGATGCTATTCCCCTGGAAAAAGTAAAAGCCTATGACAAAATAATCTTGTCACCGGGTCCGGGTATACCCGAAGAGGCTGGTCTCTTGTTGCCGCTGATCAGGGAATACGCCTCCACTAAATCCATGCTGGGCGTGTGTTTGGGTCACCAGGCCATCGGCGAAGCCTTCGGCGGAACCTTGTCGAACCTGCGTTCAGTGTACCACGGTGTTGCCCTTCCCGTTCTCATCGATAACACAGTGAAGAGTCCGCTCTTTGCCGGCATGCCACAACGTTTCGACGTAGGGCGCTATCATTCCTGGGTAGTGGATGATAAGGGGTTCCCGGAAACACTCTCGGTAACTGCCCGCGACGAGCATGGATACATCATGGCGCTCCAGCACAAAACCTACGATGTGCAGGGCGTTCAGTTTCATCCTGAAAGTGTGCTCACGCCGCTGGGAAGCCAGGTCATTCAAAACTGGCTGAATAATTAATTCGAATCTAACCAAGATGAAAAAAATTCTTCAATACCTGTTTAGTCACAAAACACTCAGCCGTGAAATGGCAAAGGAAGTGTTGCTCAATATCAGCCGTTCGGTGTACAATGAACACGAGGTCACTTCATTCATGACGGTGTTCCTGATGCGCAGCATTACCATCGACGAACTCCAGGGCTTCCGCGATGCACTGCTGGAACTTTGCGTTCCGGTGGATCTCAAACCTTTTTCAACACTCGATATTGTAGGTACCGGTGGCGACGGAAAGAACACATTCAATATTTCAACTCTTGCCTGCTTTATCGTGGCAGGGGCCGGACAAAAAGTAGCCAAGCACGGAAACTATGGAGCTACCTCGGTAAGTGGTGCTTCGAACGTAATGGAACAACTCGGCTACAAATTCAAAAACAGCAACGATGTATTGCGCAGGGAAGTGGAAGAGACAGGCATCTGTTTCCTGCATGCGCCGATGTTTCATCCGGCATTGAAAGCGGTGGGTGCGATTCGGAAAAACCTCGGGGTACGTACCTTCTTCAATATGCTTGGCCCAATGGTCAATCCCGCGGCACCCGATTTTCAGTTGGTAGGTGTGTACAATCCCGAGATGGCCCGCATCTACAATTACCTCTTGCAGCAAACAGGCCGATCATTTACAATTATACACAGTCTTGATGGCTATGATGAAATTTCGCTCACCAACGATACAAAAGTGATCACCAATACCGGTGAGCGCGTGATGACGCCCCGGCAGCTCGGGAAACGATCGGTGAGTGCCGCTGATATTTTTGGCGGAAATACGCCGGAAGAAGCAGCCAAACTCTTTGTAAAAATTCTGAACGGAGCGGGAACCTGGGCACAGAATGCGGTGGTGCTCGCAAATGCCGCGATGGCCCTGCATTGTACCGGTCAGTACAAAGATTACGACAGCGCCTGGGCTGCTGCTGTCAATAGCCTCGAAAGCGGCAATGCGCAACAAGTGTTGCAGAAACTTATCGCATTACAATCCTAACCAGTTTCATGAAGACAATACTCGACACGATCATTGAACATAAACAAGGCGAAGTAGCGGCGCGCAGAAAAGCAGTGCCGGAAAAAGCATTGGAGCGGGAGCCCTTGTTCTCAAGAACCTGCCTCTCTGTAAAACCCTTTTTGCTGGACCCGGAAAGAACGGGCATCATCGCTGAGTTTAAAAGGCAGTCGCCTTCGAAAGGTGTAATCAATGATAAAGTAGATGTGGTACAAGTAACGGGCGACTATGCGCGTTTTGGCGCTTCGTGTTTATCAGTGCTAACCGACGAAAAATTCTTTGGCGGGAGTACTGCTGATTTGATGAGGGCAAGGTTCAATGCGATCCCCATCCTGCGCAAGGATTTTGTGATAGACGAATACCAAATTGTGGAAGCAAAGGCCATGGGAGCCGATTTGATCCTGCTGATTGCAGCCTGTCTCCGTCCTGCCGAAGTACAACGCCTCACGAAGTTTGCGCGGGGGCTGGGACTGGATATCCTTCTCGAGTTACATGCCGAAGAGGAGTTGGCACATATCTGTGATGAAATTGATCTGGTAGGCATCAACAACCGTAACCTGAAGACGTTTGAGGTAGACATTGACCGCAGTCTCCGGATGGCAGAAAAGCTTCCTGCCAGGGCCATTACCATCGCCGAAAGCGGCATCAGTACAACCGCGGCTGTCCGCCTGTTCAAACAGCACGGATTCAGTGGTTTTTTGATGGGCGAAAATTTTATGAAAGAAGCGGATCCTGGGCAAGCTTTCGCGAAATTTGCCCGGGAACTAAAAACGGCCTGAGTGGTCTGACCACCTTTCAGGCGATAAGCGATTGCCGGCCATTGTACCACCTTAAAATCAACAACGCATGAGAATCAAAGTGTGTGGTATGACACAGTTTGAACAGGCGGAGCAGCTCGCTGGTATCGGCGTGACATTTGCCGGGTTTATTTTCTACCCAAAAAGTCCGCGGTACGTATTCAGGCATATGACCACCACCCAAATCCGAAAGGAAAACAACGTGAACAAAGTGGGGGTATTTGTGAATGCACCAATTGAAGAAGTATTGCACCTGGTAGACGAATGCAGGCTGCATATGGTACAGTTGCACGGCGATGAAAGTCCGCGCTATTGCGAAAAGATCGCCGACTATGTATCCGTAGTGAAAGCATTCCGCCTGAGTGAAAATGACAGCGTACAATGGATGGTGCGCCCCTTTATGGATGTTTGCGATATGTTCATGTTCGACACCATGGGTGCCGGTTACGGGGGTACAGGAAAGAAGTTTGACTGGAATATGTTGCAGGGACAAGTGATTGGAAAGCCCTTCTTTCTGAGTGGTGGCATTGAACCGGGCGACGAAGAAAAACTGAAGTCATTTGCCGGGGAGTCTGCAGGGAAGGGTATGTTCGCCGTGGACATCAACAGTCGTTTTGAAGTGGCACCGGGTATCAAAGACATGGATAAGATCAGGGCATTTGCGGCCAATCTTACCTAAACTAACCGTAGAATTTATTTGGCATGATGAATATTAAAGTATGTGGCATTACCCAGCTCAAGCAATTGCAGCAGCTCGATGGCATGGACATCGATTTTGCGGGTATGATCTTTTATAAGGGTTCACCGCGTTATGCAGGCGATCAGCTGCCCATGGCGGAGATACAGGACCTCGATGTAGATTTGAAGAAAACCGGTGTGTTTGTGAATGCAGGCTATGACGAGATCATGCGCGTGGTAGAAGATTTTGGTTTGGACACGGTGCAACTGCATGGTGATGAAACCCCGGATCTCTGCGAAGACCTCAGTGCGCAAACAGAAGTGATCAAAGCCTTTAGCATCGGGGAGAAGGACAGCAATATCGATGCCCTCGTAGCACCGTATGATGATGTGTGCGATTACTACCTGTTCGACACGGCTTCCGGGCTTGTAAAGGGTGGAACCGGGAAAAAGTTTGACTGGAAAAAACTGTCAAAGAGCAAAATTGAAAAGCCCTTCTTTATCAGCGGCGGGATCGATATAGAAGATGCAGTAAAACTTAAACAGTTCAGGCATCCCGATTTTTTTGGCGTCGATATCAACAGTCGTTTTGAAAAAGAACCCGGCATAAAGGATATGGCTAAAATCCTGCAGTTTAAACTGGCACTGAAATGATCGAAGTGCGGCCTGCCATAGCATCGGATCTGCCTGCGATGCTGGATATCTACAATGATGTTATCCTGCATACCACAGCGGTGTACGACTATGAACCGCACACACTGGAAATGCGCGAAGCCTGGTTCAAATCGAGAAAGGAACAAGGCTTGCCGGTTTTCGTGGCAACCGAAGGAAGTGCTTTACTGGGGATGAGTAGTTTTGGTCCTTTTCGCCAATGGGCAGCCTACCAGCATACCGTTGAAAACTCCGTGTATGTAGCTGCAACGGCGAGGGGAAAGGGCGTTGGTAAATTGCTCGTATTGCCATTGATAGATGCCGCGAAGGCCATGGGCAAACACACGATGGTAGCTGGCATCGACGCAACCAATCAAGCAAGCATCGCGCTGCACCGATCACTGGGCTTTGAAGAAGTAGCACATTTCAAACAGGTTGGCTGGAAGTTTGAACGATGGCTGGATCTGAAATTTTTCCAGCGGATGCTTTGATTCCTACATTTTTATTTAAGAAACATGATCAACAGAACCATATTCCCTGCACAGTTCAAAGGCACGTTTCAGCAACCGGATATCTTCGGTTACTACGGGCAGTTTGGTGGCGCGTACATCCCGGAGATGCTGCACCGCAATGTGGAAGAACTGAAAGCGCGCTACTTGCAAATTATCAATGACGCTTCCTTCCAGCAGGAGTACCAGCAACTGCTGAAAGATTATGTAGGACGTCCTACGCCCCTGTATTTTGCTCCCCGGTTAAGCAAAGAATTCAATACGCGTATTTACCTGAAGCGTGAAGACCTTTGTCATACCGGTGCCCACAAGATCAACAATACAATTGGCCAGATCCTGCTCGCGGAAAAACTGGGTAAACGGCGCATCATTGCAGAAACAGGCGCTGGTCAGCATGGCGTAGCAACCGCCACCGTGTGCGCATTGAAAGGATTGCAATGTATCGTGTACATGGGGGAGAAAGACATCGAACGGCAGGCGCCCAATGTGGCACGCATGAAAATGCTCGGCGCTACCGTAGTGCCTGCTACCAGTGGAAGTAAAACCCTGAAGGATGCTACCAATGAAGCCATTCGCGATTGGATCAATAATCCCTCGGATACACATTATATCATCGGCAGCGTGGTAGGTCCACATCCCTACCCGGATATGGTGGCGCGGTTTCAAAGTGTTATCAGTGCCGAAATACGCAGGCAGTTAAAAGAAACAACGGGCAAAGAGCTTCCTTCCCAGGTAGTCGCCTGCGTGGGCGGTGGCAGCAATGCAGCCGGCGCATTTTATCATTTTTTGGAAGAGCCAGCTGTTCAACTGGTGGCCGTAGAAGCAGCGGGACACGGGGTCAACTCGGGCATGAGTGCAGCCACCACGCAGTTGGGAAAGCCGGGTATCCTGCACGGCAGCAAAAGCCTGGTAATGCAAACCGCCGATGGCCAGGTAGTAGAACCGCACAGTATTTCTGCCGGGCTCGATTATCCCGGTGTGGGTCCGCTCCATGCACATCTTTTTGAAACCGGGAGGGGAAGATTTTTATCGGCGACCGATGACCAGGCCTTGGAAGCTGCCTTTCACCTTGCCAAAACGGAAGGCATCATTCCCGCGCTGGAGACCGCGCATGCACTGGCGGTACTGAAAGATCTTGGTGCAGGTCCACACGATACCATTGTGCTCTGTTTGAGTGGCAGGGGCGACAAAGACATGGCCACTTATATGAAGGCCATGGAAACTGGTAAATTTTAGCAAAGGCAACCCGGAAAAAGATGAACAGGCTCAACGAACTATTTCAGCGTAAACAGAAGAATATACTCAATGTGTACTGCACTGCAGGCTATCCACGACTGCACGATACCTTGCCGATCATGCGGGCGGTCCAGGCAGCAGGCGCCGATATCATTGAACTGGGCATGCCGTACAGCGATCCGCTGGCCGATGGACCAGTAATACAACAAAGCAGCAGTATAGCCCTTGCCAATGGCATGACCATTGCTGCACTGTTTGATCAGCTGAAGGACTTCAGAAAGCAGGTACAGATACCCGTTATATTAATGGGCTACATGAACCCGGTATTACAGTTCGGATTTGAAAAATTCTGCCGGCAGGCGGCGGACTTACCAGTAGACGGACTGATTCTTCCGGATTTGCCCGAACGCGAGTTTGAAACGGAATACGGACCCATCCTGCAGCGATACGGGCTAAACTTTACCTTTCTTGTTACGCCGGAAACATCAGAAGAACGCGTGCGCAGACTGGATGCATTGAGCAGCGGTTTCTTATATGCCGTATCTTCTTCTTCTACCACGGGTTCAAGCAAGAACATGCAGCACGTGACAGCCTACCTGGAACGCCTTCGGTCCTACCAGCTGAAGAATCCGATCCTCGTTGGATTCGGTATTCACGATAAAGCCAGCTTCAACGCTGCCTGTGAACATGCCAACGGAGCAATCATTGGTACGGCCTTCATCAAAGCGCTCGATAACAGCACCGACCCCGAAGGCAAAGCACTCGAATTTGTAAACGGCATCTTAAAATAAATTCAGCCCGTGAAACTAGCCATCATTAAATACAATGCGGGCAATATCCAGTCTGTTCTATATGCACTCGAACGCATCGGAGCGTCCGCGGTAGTAACCGACAACCAGGAAGAGATCAAGTCTGCCGACAAAGTCATCTTTCCCGGCGTAGGAGAGGCTAGTACTGCCATGAACTACCTGCGGGAAAGAAACCTCGATTTGCTCATCAAAGGTCTGCAGCAGCCCGTGCTGGGGATTTGCCTCGGTAT
>JAGWTK010000700.1 GCA_028876035.1 Bacteroidota bacterium | reverse complement strand
ACCTTCGATAAAGTCTGGAACAGTTGTCTTGAAATAATTAAAGATATCGTGGAGTGGCAGCATTTCAACACCTGGTTTCAACCTATTAAACCCGTAGAATTAAAAGAAAGCATTTTAACCATCCAGGTACCCAGCCAGTTCTTTTATGAATACCTGGAAGAGCATTATGTAAATTTATTGGCAAAGACTTTGCGCAGGGTATTGGGTAAAGATGCGCGCCTTGAATACCGGATCATGGTCGATAGCGGCAACCACAGCAACAAACCGCTTACGATGGATGTACCGGCCCAGGGTTATAAGAGCTTTTCAAATGAAATGGACTTCCCGCTTATCATAAATACACCTGTTAAGAACCCGTTTGTGATACCGGGGCTGAAGAAGATGCAAATCGATCCTCAGCTCAATGCATCGTATACTTTCGAAGCATTCGTGGAAGGTGATAGTAACCGGGTTGCCCGCAGGGCAGGGAAAACGGTAGCGGAAAAACCGGGCGCGAACTCCTTCAACCCGCTGGTGATTTATGGCGGGGTGGGCCTTGGTAAGACACACCTGGCGCAAGCTATCGGCAACGAGGTAAAGCGCCTCCATACCAACAAGGTGGTGCTGTATGTGAGCTCCGAAAAATTCATCAACCAGTTTATAGATCATAGCCGGAATAACGCCGTCAACGACTTCATTCACTTCTATCAGCTGATAGATGTGCTGATCATCGATGATGTTCAGTTCTTCAACCGCGCGGAACGTTCCCAGGACGCTTTCTTCGCCATTTTCAATCACCTGCACCAGAGCGGCAAGCAACTGGTACTTACGTCTGATAAGCCACCCAAGGATCTGGATGGCGTACAGGAGCGCCTGCTGAGCCGTTTTCGTTGGGGATTGAGTGCCGACCTGCAGGTACCCGACTACGAAACCAGGATTGAGATCCTGGAACGGAAGATGAAGAACGACGGGCTTGACATGCCGCGTGAAGTGGTCAAGTACCTGGCCTATAATATCAACAGCAACGTGCGGGAACTCGAGGGTGCATTGATATCCCTTCTGGCACAATCTTCGCTAAACAGAAGAGAAATAGACCTCGATTTGGCCAAAAAAGTGCTCCGGAATTTCGTAAAGACCTCGTCAAAAGAAATCACCATCGACACTATCCAAAAGATGGTATGTGATTACTTTGATGTGCCTTACGATAAACTGCTGCAAAAAACACGGAAACGTGAAATTGTACAGGCCCGCCAAATCACGATGTACCTCGCAAAAGCTTTTACCAAAAATTCATTGAAAACAATCGGTGAGCATTTTGGCGGTCGCGACCATACTACGGTGATTCACTCCTGCCAAACGGTGAAAGATTTGATGGATACCGATAACGTGTTCCGTGAAAACGTAATGGAACTTCAGCAGAAAGTACAACTGGCCGCGATGTAAGGATTGTTTGCCGACAGGCTTCATAAGATTTTAAGTTATCCCGCTATAAAAGGCGGGATTTCTTTTTGGAGTTGATGCGGTAATTGCTATTTTTGCCGCCCACAAACAGCTCGCATCATTGAACTGTTGCAAGGTGAGGTGGATGAGTGGCTTAAATCAGTAGTTTGCTAAACTGCCGTACGGGTAACTCTGTACCGAGGGTTCGAATCCCTCCCTCACCGCAAAACGTAGCACCTACAAGTGCTGCGTGGCGTTCGGGAAGTAGCGCAGGCCGGTAGCGCACCTGGTTTGGGACCAGGGGGTCGCAGGTTCGAATCCT
>JAGWTK010000699.1 GCA_028876035.1 Bacteroidota bacterium | reverse complement strand
TCACCCGTACATGCCCAGACTGTTGTACCAGCTACACCATACCCAACCTGCGGCCCAATAAGGTCATAGATTACATTGCGGTTAAACCTGCGGACGCTTTCCGCTTGTTATCGCACGAAGTACCGGATGAACCGTATGCTTCGGATCACCTGCCGGTGCTGGCGCGTTTTCGCTGGTGATTACAGGTTTCCTTTTTTCAATTCTTCCATCGCATGATTGGCAGCGCGCGCGGTGATGGCCATATAAGTGAGGGAAGGATTTTGGGTAGACGTGGAAGTCATGCATGCTCCGTCGGTGACAAACACATTCCTGCAATGATGGAGCTGGTTCCATTCATTCAGCAAAGACGTTTTAGGATCCTTGCCCATTCGCACTCCGCCCATTTCGTGAATGTCCAGGCCGGGGGCCTGTTTGCTGTCGGCCGATTCAATATTGGTAAAGCCTGCTTTGGTAAACATCTCCGTTAGCTGTTCAATAAAATCTTTTACCATCTTATCGTCGTTGTCGTCGTAACCAACACTAATATTCAGCAAAGGAACTCCCCATTCGTCTTTCTGCGCGGTGTCCAGTGCCACAAAATTGGATGCCTTGGGAATGGTTTCGCCCATCATGTGCGAGCCAACATACCAGGGACCGAGATTTTTCTTTGCCAGGTTAGTTTTAAGGGTGGCACCAACACCTTCGTAAGACGGACTGCTATAGCGGTCGGCATAAAAGCCCGCAGCATAACCACGCAGAAAGTCGGTTTCCTGTTTTACGACGTTCCGGAAACGGGGAATATAGGCACTGGTAGGCCGGCGGCCTTCGGTTTTTGAATCCTTCATGCCGTTGTATTGGGCGGATATATGTGCCCGGTAGTTGTGAAAGGCTACAAATTTTCCCAGCAAACCACTGTCGTTTCCAAGGCCGTTTGGAAAACGACCAGAAGTTGAATTCAGCAGCACGAGGTTAGAGTTCAGCGCACCGGCATTCACAAAAATGACCGAAGCAAAGAACTCGTACGATTGTTTACTAACGGCATCGATCACCCGAACACCGGTAGCTTTTCCTTTTTGCTCGTCGTAGATGATGGAGTGTACCACCGAATGAGGTCGCAAAGTGGCTTTGCCTGTGCGCAATGCCCAGGGAATAGTCGTACTGTTTGCACTGAAATAACCGCCGAACGGACAACCACGCTGGCAAAGATTACGGTTCTGGCATTGACCCCGTCCCTGCTGCATATGAATCGGCTGCGGATCCGTAACGTGTGCGCAGCGACCGTAAATGACATGGCGGTCCTTGTAATTCTTGCTCACAAATTCTTTGAAATAATTTTCTACACAAGTCAGTTCCACCGGTGGCAGGAATTCGCCATCCGGCAGGGAATCCAGTCCGTCTTTCACACCGGAAACACCTACAAATTTTTCTACATAGCTGTACCAGGGTGCCAGGTCTTTGTAACGTATCGGCCAGTCTACCGCATAGCCATCGCGGGCTGGTCCTTCAAAATCATACTCGCTCCAGCGTTGCGTTTGCCGGGCCCAGAGCAAGGATTTTCCGCCCACCTGGTAACCGCGGATCCAATCGAAGGGTTTTGTTTGTACGTAGGGATGTTCCTTGTCTTTTACAAAAAAATGCGCCGCATCTTCGTTAAACGCATAACACTTGCTCACGACCGGATTTGCTGCTACTACATCGAACGGCATCTGTCCCCGGTGCTCAAATTCCCAGGGCATCATATTGGTGGTTGGATAATCTTTGATA
>JAGWTK010000138.1 GCA_028876035.1 Bacteroidota bacterium | reverse complement strand
TCCTCAGAAGAGTTCCTCAGAAGAGTTCCTCAGAAGAGTTCCTCAGAAGAGTTCCTCAGAAGAGTTCCTCAGAAGAGTTCCTCAGAAGAGTTCCTCAGAAGAGTTCCTCCAATTTTTGGCGGCGCAAGTTCCACAAAATTCCGCTATCTCCCTGGGAATCAATTTCAGTGGCTTAAGTCCCTGCTTTTTACAAACCGGTTCCGCTTCAAGCATCTTCCCGTTCAGCCATGATTCGAAATAGCAATTATGCGAGACGGTCAATGCCGCCGTGCATAAACCCCGTCTCTACACCGCAAAACTCTCCCCGCAGGCACAACTTCTGCTGGCATTCGGATTATTAAAATGGAACCCCTTGCCATTCAGCCCGTCTGTAAACTCCAGCGTCGTATTCACCAGGTAGAGGAAACTCTTGAGGTCGGTTACTACCCGAACGCCATTGTCGTCAAACACCTGGTCCGAAGGCTTGGTAGTTTTGTCGAAGTCCATTTTATAACTGAGACCCGAACAACCGCCGCCCACCACGGATACGCGCAGGAAATATTCGTCGGGTGACATATTTCCTTCCTGCATCAGCTGCTGTACGCGTTCTTTGGCTTTATCGCTTACGTAGATCATAATGGTATATTTAAGAATGAGCAGTGATTGGTTGCCCCTGCTCCTGTTTTCGAATTGTATTGATTGCCCGCAACAGCACTTCAATCACATGATCGATTTCAGCTTCCGTCGTAAATCGTCCTGCAGAAAATCGAATCGAAGACCTTGCGGCTGCTTCCGTTAACCCCATTGCCAGCAATACGTGCGATGGTTCTGTTGTGCCCGATGTACAGGCACTCCCCGTACTCACTGCTATCTCTTTTCCAATCGCCGCGATCAAACTGCTGCTACTGATGCCTTCAAACCGGCAATTGCTCACATGCGAAAGCCGGTGCTGGAGACTGCCATTAACGACTGCACCTGCTTGTTGTTGCAAAGCTTTCTCCAGCTTTTGCATCAGTGCAGCCGTTCTCGTCCTGTCCGTTTCCATTTCCTGCAATGCCAATGCTGCTGCTTTTCCCAATCCTACAATACCCGGAACATTCAGCGTACCACTTCGCCGGCCTTTTTCCTGTGCACCGCCATCCATTTGTGCCATCAACGAAACACGCGGATCCCTCCTCCGCACAAACAATGCACCAATGCCCTTGGGACCATACATTTTATGGGCACTGATCGAGAGCAGGTCTGCATTCAAAGCCTGCACATCCACCGGCGTTTTGCCGACCGACTGCACGGCATCACAAAAAAACAACACATTGCGGTCTTTCGCAAGCTGGCCAATGGCTTCTACCGGTTGCAACACACCCGTTTCATTGTTGGCATGCATCACACAAATAAGCACAGTAGCTGGCTCAATGCTGGCCGCTACCAGGTTTGGATCCACGAGCCCATGCTGGTCAACGGGCAAATAGCTTATACGGGCGCCATTTTTTTCCAGGTGGGCACAGGTATCCAGCACTGCTTTGTGTTCAGTAGCCACGGTGATGATATGATTGCCCTTGCTCCGATAAGCTTCCAGCACACCTTTTAGGGCGAGGTTAACCGATTCGGTGGCGCCGCTGGTAAAAACAATCTCATGCGGATGGGCATTGATCAACCCCGCCAGTTGTTCCCTCGCTATATCCACGGCTGCCAGCGCTTCCCAGCCGTATGCATGATCCCGGCTGCCCGCATTGCCAAAATACCGGGTGAAAAATGGCCAGATCGCATCCGCCACCCTTGGATCGCAGGGTGTGGTCGCATTGTTGTCGAGATAAACGGGCAGGTTGACCATCTTATCCATACCAACACAAATTTACCCAATTGGTTCTAATTTGATACCTTGAAGCATTGGGCGCAGTCGCAGGCATCGTGTTAAAAATAGAACGACATGAACAAGATTGAACATATTGGAATTGCTGTGAAGGATTTATCGGTTGCTATCCCTTTGTTTGGAAAACTGCTGAATACGCCCTGTTACAAAACAGAACAGGTGGAGAGTGAAAAAGTAACCACTGCCTTTTTTAAAAAAGCAGACACGAAAATCGAATTGCTGGAATCAACTGACCCGGAAGGGGTCATTGCAAAATTCATCAGCCGGAGAGGGGAAGGCTTACACCATATCGCTTTTGATGTAGAAGATATTTATGCAGAAATGAAAAGACTGCAGGATGAAGGGTTTGTATTGCTCAATGAAATCCCTAAAAAGGGAGCCGACAATAAACTGGTTTGTTTTCTGCATCCACGCGAAACCAATGGTGTACTGATTGAACTCTGTATGGAGCAGCAATAAAAAAGCCCCCTTGTGGGGGGCATAACCAGAAACCCGTATATGAAATTTTTAGAGTGCTACTTTGGTTGAAACCATCCATCCTTTACCATCGGTTGCCTGCACCACATAAATACCGGTTGAAGCATTGAAGTTGTTAAGGGCAACGGTACCATTCACCTGCTGAAAATTTTGTTGTGCTACAAGCTGACCATTGGTGGTGAATACGCGTACTGTCATGCTGGGAGCGTTGGCAGCTTCGATGCGTACGGTTTTACCGGCGCTGTAAATTTTTGCGTTGGCAGTAGTGGCAGCGGTGCTGATACTCCTGATGGCAGAGAAGCTGAAGTTACCATCAACATCAACCTGGCGAATACGGTAGTATACAGTGGCAGCCTGCATATTCTTATCAGTGTATTTATATTGCTGCACGGTAGTTGAGTTGCCAGCGCCCATCATAACTGTGATTACTGACCAGTTGTTACCATCAAAGCTGCGCTGCACTTCAAAATTGTTGTTGTTGATTTCGTTGCTGGTTGACCATGCAATCACCGCATCTGATCCTGATTTGCTTACTGTGAACTGGTTGAATGTAACCGGCAGTGTAGAGAGAACAGTGAAGCCATTGGGAGCCGTTCCGGTAGTGGCATCTGCAAATGATGCTCCATTGATAAAAATATTTCTGCCGGTACCTGTTAATTTGTTTACACCCCCGATGGAGATCCGGTCTTTGTCTGACTGACTGTAAATAGAACCGCCCGTGTTTACCACTATGCTGGAAACATTGTTCAGCACAAGCTTACCATTGTCGAATGCAAGGCGGCCACTGATTTGCATCACTATATTGTTTAATGTAACTGTATTCTGAACAGTGATGGTAATGCCTGCAGGGATAGAAACGGTATCTCCATTGATGGGCGATCTTTTCAAATCCCAGGCAGAAGAGCTATTCCAGCTTTTGTTGGCTACAGCCGTAATTTTGGTTGCGAAAATGCTGCTGCTAACAAAGAGAGCGATGATGGCGATGTAAACATTTTTCATAAAAAGGGTTTTTGTTGTTTTCTGGTTTAGCAGGAATATTTCAATCGCCGTACCATGCCAGTTGACAGGTGCCAACACGCCGGTTTTACCGGTCAAATGCATGCAGGAATGGTCTTGTAATTTGTTGATTGTAAGCCTGAATAGCATGTCGGCTAAAGAAACTACGTAGCGGAACCGGAACCGGGTGGAGGGGGGCTTGCAAACGAAGATTCTTCCCGCAGCGGGAAAATTTTGTCAGAATCGGGACGAAATAGGAGAGGAATTATATCTCTTTGTCGAGCAGGCCGAGTTTCTCAACGGCGATTTGTGCAGCAATCTGGCTGGCGTCTTTCTTATTATAGGCTTTACCCTGGGCTACCAGCTCACCATCAATGACAGCGCCTATGGTAAACAAGCGGCGGCCACCTTCTACCCGCTCGTCAACGGTTTCAAATTCGAGGTTCTTGCCGTTTTTATTGGCCCAGCCGTAAAGCTTGTTCTTATGGTTAATCTCAAGTGTTTCCAAATCATCCATAAACAAGTGCGGAAGAATGATGCGTTCCATTACCCACAGCTTGGTTTTATTAAAACCTTTGTCGAGGTATACCGCCCCCACCACTGCTTCCAGGGTATTTCCAAAAATCTGGCTGATGCGAAGCGAGTTATCGAACTTATTGAAGTTGGTAATTTTTTTAAGGCCCATTTTCAGCGCAATCTCATTGAGGGTCGTGCGGTTGACCATCTTACTGCGCATTTCGGTGAGAAAGCCTTCTTCCTTGTAGGGGTATTTTTTGAAGAGAAAATCCGCTACGATGCCACTTAATATCGCATCGCCGAGGTACTCGAGCCTTTCATTGTTTTCGTCGGCTGTTTCTTTTACGGAGCGATGGGTCAAAGCGGCTTTGTACAAAGAGGTATTGCCGGGCGTAAAGCCCAGCACATTCCGCAATTGCTTCTTGAACGAAGGCGTTTTTTCGCTGCCGGAAAGAAGTTTATCTAAAAATGCCACAAGCTGCAAGCTACATTATTTACCAGGATAAAGAAGATACCAGATAGCACAAGCGATTGCAGCCAGATAACGCCTGCAACGCTCAATAAATTACAAAGAGGGCGGGTTTACTCGTACTTCTTTACGATTACGGCGGCATTATGACCACCGAATCCGAATGTATTGCTCAGCGCTGCGCGCACTTTGCGGGCCTGGGGCTTATTAAAGGTAAAATTAAGTTTTGGATCGAGGCTGGGATCGTCGGTGAAATGATTGATGGTTGGCGGCACCATATCATGCACGACGGCTTTGATACAGGCAATGGCTTCGATAACGCCGGCCGCACCCAAACAATGTCCGGTCATAGACTTGGTGGAGCTGATGTTCAGGTTGTAGGCATGTTCACCGAACACATGGGTAATGGCTTTCACTTCTGCGCCATCGCCGAGGGGTGTAGATGTACCGTGGGTATTGATATAGTCAATATCAGCAGGACTCATATTGGCATCTTCCAAAGCTGCCAGCATCACATTTCTTGCGCCCAGTCCTTCCGGATGTGGCGCTGTGATATGATAGGCATCGGCTGTGGCGCCACCACCTGCAATTTCACAATAAATTTTGGCTCCCCTGGCCAGGGCACTGTCGAGGGTTTCCAGTACCAGCACACCGGCAGCTTCTCCCATAACAAAACCGTCGCGGTCCTTATCGTAAGGACGGCTGGCTGTTTTCGGGTCGTCGTTCCGTTCGCTCATCGCCTTCATCGCATTGAATCCGCCAACGCCGGCTTCCACGATCACCGCTTCGCTTCCCCCCGATAATATAATATCGGCCTTGCCTAACCGCAGCAGGTTAAAGGCTTCAATAATGGCATTGGTGCTGGTGGCACAGGCGCTTACTACGGCGAAGTTGGGCCCGCGAAGGTTATGGCGCATGGATATCTGACCCGCGGCAATGTCCAGGATCATCTTCGGGATGAAAAAGGGATTGAAACGCGGGTTGCCATCGCCACGGGCGAATTCTGCTACTTCCGTCTGGAATGTAATAATACCGCCGATTCCGCTGCCAAAAACAACGCCGCAACGGTCGGGATTGATGTTTTCTTTGGAGAGTCCGGCATCTGCCATCGCCTGGTCACTGGCGACCAGGGCAAATTGCGTGAACCGGTCAATCTTACGCGCTTCTTTGCGGTCCATGAATTGAACCGGGTCGAAGTTTTTTATTTCGCAGGCAAAACGGGTTTTGAACTTTGATGCATCAAACAGGGTGATAAAATCAGCACCGGACACACCATTCAGCAGTCCATTCCAGTATTCATCGGTGGTATTACCAATCGGTGTCAGCGCACCTATGCCTGTAACAACGACCCGTTTTAACTCCATAAGAATGTGCGGGATTGATTAAGTGATAAATCCGCCCTCCCTGCAATATATTTTGAAGAAAGGCGGATTGTTCTTGGTCCTATACTAGTCGGATAAAATCTTATTTGGCGTGCTCTTCCAAATAAGCAACAGCCTGTCCAACAGTGGTAATCGTTTCGGCCTGCTCATCCGGAATAGAAATATTGAATTCCTTCTCGAATTCCATAATCAGTTCAACGGTGTCCAGCGAATCTGCACCCAGGTCATTGGTAAAAGAAGCCTCGTTGGTAACTTCTGCCTCTTCTACGCCCAGTTTGTCAACAATGATCTTTTTAACTCTTGTTGCGATGTCTGACATTTTAGTAAAGTTTAGTTACGGCTGCAAAAATATACTTTTTGGATAAACCACAATGACCGGGGCAGTTTTTATTATTAGGGCCGTTTTTTCTGAAAATCAGCGCAAAACGGGCCTTATACCCTTCGCAATTGATACTATAAATATAGTAACCGCACCGTTTCAAACCCCGCTGGTTAAAGGAGTTTAATACCGGCCGGGATTCTGTACCTTCATCGGAGCATAACCCCTATGCGGATAAGGCTTTCTTTAATATTACTGTTTTTATTATGCTGCGGCCCCCGTCTCCTGGCCCAACTGACCTACCAGAACCTGTTTGTCGACTACGACAGTGCGATGGAATACAAAAACCTGAAGCTGATCCCGATTCGCTATAAAGGTCCGCCTTCTGCCCAGCCGCCCGCTACCCGCAACCTCATTTCATTTAGTGAAGCGCTCCGGCAGGGATTGGTTACCGTTCAGGAAAGAGGCACCGCCGCGGTGGAAAATGTGCATTGGCTGTCTATGTACAACAATTCAGACAAGAACGTATTGGTGTCTTCAGGAGAAGTGCTGGCAGGGGGCCGGCAGGATAGGGTAGTATCGAGGGATACGATTGTTGCCGCAAAATCGGGGCGCATAGACTTGCCCGTTATGTGTGTGGAAGAGGGCCGGTGGAGTGAGAAAGATAAAAAATTTGAATACAGCCGCATGGCCAATACGCACCTGCGCAAAACCATTGACCAATCGCACAATCAAGTACTTATCTGGAAAGAGATTAATAACCAGCTTGAACGCGATAAAGTAAAAAATAAAACCCTTTCGTACCTGTCGCGCGAAAAAGACAAAGCCTTCAACTTTAAACAATCCGATTACTGGCAATATTTTGAACGCAGGTTCCGGTCGACCGATAGCACGATCGTGGGCATAGTATGTATGTCCGGCGATAGCATCCTTGGCTCAGATATTTTTGCTGCCAGCAATCTCTTCTATGGAAAACTGCAACCCCTGCTCATGGGTTATATCGAAGAAGCGATGGTATTCGGCAATACACCTTCGGTGGGCAATGCTGCCGTTAAAAAGTACCTTGATCAATTTTTGATAGATGAAATCCAGCAGGAAGCTTTTGTGAAAAAGAACGGGAAGCTGTTCAAGGCGGGCGGACGAGTTATTCATATTACCACTTACTAAGAAAAAATGTTTTACCTGATAAATACACCCTGGTGGGTGAAACAATGGTTGTATCCAGGTTATCTCTGGAGTATGCCACCGGACCAGAAAAAAATCTACCTCAGCTTCGATGATGGTCCGCACCCGGCAGCAACGCCTCTCGTTTTGGATATCCTGCAGCAATACCATGCGAAAGCCAGTTTTTTCTGTATCGGAAAAAATGTGGCTGCTCACCCCGATATATATGCGCGGATTCTGAATGAAGGTCATGTTACCGGTAACCATAGCTTTGATCATCTCAACGGCTGGAAAACAGCCGACGATGTATACTTAGATAACATTAAAAAAGCAGCAGTATATATCGACAGCTCTTTGTTCCGGCCTCCTTATGGAAGGATCACCAGGTTCCAGGGACAATTGCTGAAAGAAAAGATGCGGGCGCGCATTGTAATGTGGTCGGTGCTCAGTGCCGATTTTGATACACGGATAACACCGGAGAAATGCTGGAAGAATGTAAAAGGAGCAACGCGCAATGGTTCGATCGTTGTCTTTCACGATAGCGAAAAAGCAATGCCCCGGATGGAATATGCACTCCGGCAAACATTGGAGTGGTTCAGTGGAAAAGGTTTTGTGTTTGAAAAGCTGGCGATGTAGAAAAATGCTGCTGGTGTAAGCTAAGTTGGTACAGGCATGCCCTGAAAAAAGTTTGGGCCGGGGTAGAAACCCTGGCCCGTTTTTAATCCGTACCCTATGAAAACTGAATTAAAGGTATAATAATATTTTCTCAATACAAACAAAAAATTCCTTATCAACTGTTTGGGGCGGTTCCGGGGGTGCCTTACCAGCGCGGTTTTGAGCCGTTTTCTGCAAGTTCCTGCTCCTATGAGCAAACCCATACCATGGTTTCCCCTTATGCACGACAATCGATCGATTGATGGTAGCTTTACGAGCAGCCATTGCCGCAAAAAAGCATGGCTGGTCGGGGAAATCCCCGGGGTATTGTCGAACAAACCACGTCATCCGCCCCAACATACATTACAATTGAAAGTCTATGATGATTGATACACATTGTCACCTCTACGCAGATGCATTCGATAACGACAGGCCGGCCATGATGCAACGGGCGATCAGTGCAGGGGTTGAGCGCTTTTACCTTCCTGCCATCGACAGTGCAGTTATCGACAACATGCTCCAGATGGAAGTAGATTACCCAAACCATTGTTTCGCGATGATGGGACTTCATCCCTGTTCGGTAAAAGAGGACTACAAGACTGAACTCGCGGTAGCAGCCGACTGGCTGGAAAAACGCAGGTTTATTGCCATTGGTGAAACAGGACTTGATTTTTACTGGGACAAAACCTTTGTGCCGCAACAATACGAAGCTTTTGAAACACAGGTGCAATGGGCAAAGAATCTGGGCATACCAGTAGTGATTCATTCCAGGGAGTCGACACCCGAGTGTATTGGCGTAATAAAAAAAATGCAGGATGGAAACTTGCGCGGTGTCTTTCACTGTTTCGGCGGCAGCGTGGAAGAAGCAAAGGCGATTACCGATCTCGGTTTTTGTCTTGGCATCGGAGGCGTACTCACCTATAAGAATTCCGGCCTGGGTGCCGTGCTGGCACAGCTTCCACTCGATAATATCGTCCTCGAAACGGATGCTCCTTACCTGTCGCCCGTGCCTTTGCGCGGAAAAAGGAACGAAAGCGCCTTTCTCACACATATCGCTGAGCGCCTCGCTTCCGTAAAAGAAATTTCGGTAACTGAAGTGATGCAGGTTACTACAGCGAATGCAGAGAAACTGTTCGGAATTTAAGATATTTAGAATTAGGTAGAACTTTCTCATTTGAATGTTCAGCGGCTGATAACAAACTAATTTATTTAGTATATTGCAGCTAAATTAGTTAGTATGTTTAGAGGGGTTAACGGATGCGAGTTTCA
>JAGWTK010000137.1 GCA_028876035.1 Bacteroidota bacterium | reverse complement strand
CGTAGAGAAAAGCCGCGAAACCAGTATCGGCTACCTGCATCAGGACCTGCTCAGCTTTGATACCAATGATTCGATTTTAAAAGTGGCCCTGGGTGCTTTCGAACGGGTGCTACAATTGGAAAAAGAAATTGAGGAACTGGGCAAGGCACTGGAAGCCGACTCCGAAAACGAAAAAATATTGCATGATTACAGTGATCGCCTGCATGAAATGGACGTGCTGGACGGTTACAATATTCACCACAAAACGGAAGAAGTATTACAGGGACTAGGATTCACCAACACCGATTTACAAAGGCCCTACCGCGAATACAGTGGTGGCTGGCGCATGCGCGTGCTGCTCGCAAAAATGATCCTTCAACAACCGGATTTATTGCTTTTGGATGAGCCGACCAACCACCTTGACCTTCCTTCCATCGAATGGCTGGAAAAATACCTGACGCATTACCAAGGCGCTGTGGTGATAGTGAGCCACGATAAGTATTTTCTCAACCGTATGGTCACCAAAATTGTAGAACTCTACCAGCGCGAGCTCCATTTCTACAACGGCAACTATGATTTTTATGAAACAGAAAAGGCCATGCGGGTAGAACTGCAGCAAAGGGCTTTTGAAAACCAGCAGGATTATATCCGCCAGCAGGAAAGATTTATCGAGCGATTCAAAGCCAAGGCCAGTAAGGCCGCGCAGGCACAGAGTATTGTTAAACGACTCGATAAACTGGAACGAATTGAAGACGTTGAAATAGAAAGACCGAATATCAAGATCAACTTCAGGGTTGATAAAACGCCGGGCAAGGTATTGGTAGAGTTGAAACACCTCACTAAAAAGTTCCCTACCGTAACCATCGTGGAAGATGCCATGGCCGAAATCAGCCGGGGTGATAAAATTGCATTGATTGGTGCCAACGGTAAAGGTAAATCAACCCTGCTGCGGATCATCGCAGGCACCGAACCGTTTGAAGGCGAGCGCAAATGGGGACACAATGTTGAAGAAAGCTTTTATGCACAGCACCAGCTGGAATCGCTGAATGTAAACAACACCATTCTCGACGAAATGAAACTTTGCGGTAGCCAGCAAACTGAACAGGAATTGCGCAACCTGCTCGGATGTTTTCTTTTTGGCGGCGAAGAAGTCGACAAAAAAATTAAAGTGCTGAGCGGTGGTGAAAAAGCGAGGGTAGCGTTGGCGAAAACAATCACCAGCAAAGCCAATTTCCTTCTACTGGATGAACCGACCAACCACCTCGACATTCACTCGGTGGAATTGTTGATCGATTCATTGAAAAAATACGAAGGCACTTTGATATTGGTGAGCCACGACCGCTATTTTGTCTCTAAAACAGCCAATACCATCTGGGAAATAGATGATAATAAAATCCGCGAATTTCGCGGTCCCTACGAAGAATGGGTAGCCTGGAAAGAAAGAAATACGGCCGCCAAAGCAATCGGTGCAGCACCGAAACCGGCCGCAGAACCCGTAAAACAGGCAACCCCGCCGCCAGTGGCAGCATCGCCCGTTGCGAATACAGCAACGCCCATCAACAAAGAACAAAAGAAAGAACTACAGAAACTGCAAAAAGCATTTCAACAGCTGGAATTGTCGATCGGCCAGTGCACCGAAAAGAAAAACAGCCTGCAGGCGGCGCTCAGCCAACCTGAAACATATGCCGATAAAACCAAATTCGTTGAAGCAGAAAAAGCATATAAGCAGGCCGAAACAGAACTATCACGTTTAAACAGCGAGTACGAAAAAGTTTTTGAAAAGATCATGCAGCTGGAAGGTGGTAATTGATTGTGCTAAACCTGTTGACAAGTAGCAACCGGAATGTTTTTTGCGCGTGCAACTGATCAAAGGGCTTGCCTATCTTAGCCCTATTCTTTCAATCAAAAAACGTTCGTTATGCGAAAAACATTTCTCCGGCTGGTGCTCGCGACAGCAGCTGTTGCAATGGTTGCTTTCTCTGCCTGCAAAGGAAAAGATGAATCCATCCAAAAAGCGCTCACAGAAAAAGTTACGGCCGCCAGTGCAACCGCCGCCGACCTCTCAGCAACTGTAAAAGATGGCGTGGTAACCATCAACGGCCAGTTCAAAGACGATGCAGCCAAGGCAGCTTTCGAATCTTCCGTAAAGTCGCTGGATGGCGTCAAATCTGTGGTAGACAACAGTACCGTTGCTGCCCCTCCGCCCCCGCCAGCCCCTGTTGAAGTAGCGACTACCGACGCCCTTACAAAAGGTGCAACGGACGCGATAAAAGATTTTCCTGGCGTCAAGGCTGAAGTGAAAGACAGTATCATCTTTCTTTCCGGCGAAATAAAGCGCAGCAGCCTAAAGAACCTCATGCAACCACTGAGCTCACTGCACGCCAAAAAAATTGACAGAACAAATTTGATCATTAAATAAATCGGAGGATCTTATATGGCACTTCAGGATAAATACAAAGAACTGCTTGATGCAGCCGCTGCTGCGGGTGTATCCAATCTCCAGGTTCGCGAACAAGACAATGTTTTATACGTAGATGGTGATGCTCCAACCGGCGCGGTGAAAGATCAGCTTTGGGACATTTACAATAAAATTGATCCCGACTACTCAACAGGCGACCTGATGTTGAATGTGAATGTTGTTGTGGGCGCCGGCGGCGGAACCGCTCTCGTTACCACCGAAAAAACAAATCTTAACATTCGCAAAGGCCCGGGAACCGATCAACCGATCGTCGGTAAAGCTGCCCACGGAGCTACTGTTACCGTCATCAGCAAAGCCAATGACCAGTGGTGGTTGATAAAAAACGAAAAAGGCGAAGAAGGTTATGCCTATGCGCAATACCTTTCATTGCAATAACAAACGATTTGCAAAAAATACAGAGCTGCCCGCAAGGCAGCTCTTTTTTTACCTGGCTGGCTGGTTTCGCTGTACATTTGAGAAGGGAATATGAACCAAAAAATCTTCCAGTTAATCGCGTCTCTACTGCTCGCAGCAGTCATCGCTGCATCTGCCCAAAATACTCAACGACCAAAGATTGGCCTCGCCCTGAGTGGCGGTGGTGCAAAAGGTCTTGCCCACATCGGCATTCTAAAAGCGATCGACTCAGCGGGGCTTTCGATCGACTATATAACGGGCACCAGCATGGGTAGTATCATTGGCAGTTTGTACGCGATCGGATACCCTGCGGATTCCATCGAAAAAATGGCAAGGGCAATCAACTGGGATCTCCTGCTTAGCAACCAGGCCTCATTGCGTACGCTTTTCATGGAAGAAAAAGAAGAGTACAGTCGCTATACAGTTGAACTCCCCTGGGTAAATCACGGATTCCAGTTGCCGACCGGTGTGCTGCAGGGTCAGGAATTATGGCTGAAACTGTCAGAAATGCTGTATCCGGTGTACAACCAGAAGGATTTCTCCAAATTCAATATACCTTTTAAATGTATTGGAACAGATGTGGGCAACGGAGAAGCTGTTGTGCTCGATAAAGGAGAAATTACCAATGCCATCCGATCCAGTATGGCCATACCTTCTTTTTTTACGGCGGTAGACTACGATGGAAAGAAATTGGTAGATGGCGGCGTGGTAAGAAATTTCCCGGTACGCGATGTAAAAGAAATGGGCGCAGACTTTGTCATTGGGAGCAATGTTGCAGGCGGCCTCCTTCCATCCGACAAAGTGCGCAATGCCATCCAGGTGCTGCTGCAGGTCGCTTTTTTTCGTGAAGCACAGGATCACAAGCAAGAAGTAAAGCTGTGCGATATTTACATCCCGTTCAACATGCAGCAGTATAATATGGGCAGCTTTTCCCAGGCCGATGATATACTTGAATTAGGTATCAAAGAAGGAAAGCGGCTCTACCCTGTATTCAAGCACCTGGCCGATTCATTGAATGAAAAGTACGGATACAAACCATTCCACGCAAACCGCCTCCCTGCTTCTGCCGCCGTTACCATTTCAGCTTTCGAAGTGCACGGATTGAAGAATACCGACGCCGATTTTTTTGCGCATACCATGGATCTGTTACTCAACAAATCGTACACGCCGGAACAATTATCAAGAATGGTAAGGGCTGCTTTTGGTACGCGCTATTACAGCCGTGTTACCTATTCACTGCAACCCTTGCCCGATACTACCTGCCGGATTGTCTTTGACGTAACGGAAAACCCGCTCACCTTCGCCAAACTAAGTTTGCATTACAATAAATTCACCGGAATTTCGCTGATCGCGAATCTGACGGCCAGGAATTTTCTGATCACCAACTCCAGGGATTTGGTGACCGTAAATATTGGCGAGGCACTTCGCATCCGGGCCGAGCACCTGCAATACATAGGCCGTCGTAAAAACTTTTCACTGTCACTCGGAGCACAGGCCGACAGGTTCGACATCAATACTTACAATACCTATAAACAAAACGGTATTTACAAACAGAACCTCGCAAAACTGGATGGACACCTGCAATACTCCACCTTGAGAAACCTCGCCGTAGGCATTGGCGAAAGATTTGAAACCATCAGCTACAAACCCGCCATCCTTTCGGGCTTCCAGTTTACGGGTAACAATAACTTCTTTACAACTTACACTTTTGTTTCGCACAATAGTCTCGACAAGGTTGTTTACCCGCGCAAAGGGGTGAAACTACGTGCGGAACTTGGGTTTGTGGCACAGCAGGATCCCAATATCAGCTTTTTTGTAAACGGGCAGGAGGCCCCAAAGGACTCAATCCAGGTTAGCGGCAAGCCATACCCCCGGCTAACTTTCACGCTGGATAATTTTACACCACTGAGCAGGCGAAGCGTATTGGGGTTGAAAATTCAGGCCGGCGCCAATTTCAACTATGGCAGAAATATCATGAACGAATTTGCTGTAGGTGGAATGACTTCTCTCTTTCGTAACCAGGTTGTATTCGCGGGCTTACAGGAAGGCTCATTGTATACGCCGGCTTTTGCTGCTTTCATGGCTACCTATCGTTACGAGCTCCTGAGCAATACCTACGTTTGTGGAACGGCCAATTTCCTGGTTAACAATACTGTTACCACCAGCCCTTTCTTCCAAAATCCGAATTTGCTCAGCGGTTATGCATTGACCTTTGGATACAATTTTGCGCTTGGACCACTTGAATTCAGCCTCATGTATAGCGGGCAGTCCAAAAACCTGGGCACGTATGTAAATATTGGAATTCCCTTCTGATCTACGCAGCCAGCCTATTTTTTGAAAAGAAGCCGGGCTTTGAGAAAATCACTCAGCAGGTAGCTGATCAATTTCCCGGTTGTTTCGTCTTTCCTGCCATCGTGCAACTGCACGGCGCCCTCGCAAATATGCAGGTAGGCAGGGTTGCATTGCATCCCGGTGTAATGCACGTATTGACGTGCGTGTTGTGCATGCAGTCCGGCCGGCGTTGCGGCACTCGCCAACGCGCCTTCGATGCAATCGAGGTCCAGTTCTATACCCACAAAACCATCGTCGGTAAACTGGATGGCATGCTGTACTGCCTGTACAAAGTTTCGCTTTTCGTGCACGAAAATATCTTCGTAGGTGATCAGGTCAAGAAAGGGGTTATTCACAATATCCAGCCAAACATTTTGCGGAATATAGTTCTCGTGAACACCCACCGCACAATACTTCAACAGGTAGCCATCTTCTTCGGCATAACGAAACCCATTGCCGCTATGTCTTCCCTCGGATGGTCTGAAATCGGTATGGGCGTCCAGGTTGATGGCGTTTATTTGTGCGATGCCTGTTAGTCCGCGCTTGTACAATCCCTTTGCCGCACCTTTGATGAGCGGGTAAGCATTGTTATGCCCCCCGCCAACGACAATGGGCAACTTGCCGAGTGCAACGATCTGCTTCACCAGTGCCTCCACTTCCTCATCGATTGCCTGCACAGCGTGACGGTACGCATCAATTTTTTCTTCCTGTCCGTGTGCGTTCTGCTCGATCAGGTACTTGATATCGCCAAAATCAAAATGCCCCAGCAGCAATACATCGTCGCCACTGAGAAAATCATTGCTCTGTATATTGAGAAAAGCACTCAAAAACGGTACCCACGACGAGTCCGCACCACCGGTCCCATAATTTCCTTTGACCCCTATGTCTTCCGGAATACCAAACAAAACAAACCTGGCGGTAGAATGCGATAGCGTGTCCAATAAATCATCCCGATCGCCAGCTACCCTGATGCGTTCGCCCAATTTGGTCTCGAAGCGCCGAATGCGTGTGAGCGACAAAACATCTTCCTTATTATAACATTTAAAATGTTGTCCTGGGATAGCCTGCGTACGAACGGCAGCCTGACTGGATTGCATACAATCGATTTAAAAGAGAAATTAAGCCTTTTTGCAGAATTCCATGTGATTATTGCCATTGCCCCCTGAGCATAACACGGTCTGCCGGGTTGCTGCCGAAATAATAGGGTATGCTGCTGATCGCCGGCATCGGCCGGGTGAGAATAAGGTTTGCGTTTTTACCAACGGCAATACTGCCGGCTTCCTTGTTTACTCCCATGGCGAATGCACCGTTGATGGTGACCGCATTAATCGCTTCTTCCGGCATCATGCGCATGTTCACACAGGCAAGCGACAAGAGCAACGGGATATTTCCGGTGGGACAAGAACCCGGATTGAAATCGGACCCCAGGGCGAGCGCGCAATTGGCCGCTATCATTTCCCTGGCAGGCGGATAAGGCATCCGGAGAAAGAATGCAGCACCGGGCAACATACAGCCAATAGTCGAAGCGCCCGCGAGGCTGGCAATAGCAGCATCGTCCATGGATTCGAGGTGATCGACAGATACCGCACCAACTGCCACGCCGGTTTGTACCCCTCCGGACACGTTGAGTTGATTCGCATGAATCTTTGGCTTCAAACCATAGTCGATCCCCGCCCTGCAGATACGGGCTGTTTGATCAGGATTGAAAAAGCCCTCTTCACAAAACACGTCGATATAATCCGCCAGCCTTTCTGCAGCGATCACGGGCAGCATCTCTTCAATGATCTCCCTGATATATCCTTCGGTATCATGGCGATATATAGCCGGAATACTATGCGCCCCGAGAAACGTAGATTTAATCAACAAGGAAGAACGTTCACGGAGTTTTTTGATAACCCGCAACATCTTCAGTTCTGCCTCTACCGTTAACCCATAACCGCTTTTGATCTCCACCGCACCGGTACCGGTTTTGGAAATTTCTTCAAGTCGTGTCCATGCACCGGTAAAAAGCATTTCTTCGGTAGCAGCCTGTACGGCAGAGGCAGAAGCTTGTATGCCGCCACCCCTGGCTGCGATTTCAGCATATGAAACACCGGCAAGTTTATCGCGGAATTCATGTTCGCGCCCGGCTGCAAACACCAGGTGGGTATGGCTATCGCACCAGGCTGGCAATAGCATGCAACCTGCTGCATCAACGGCAGTAGGCGCACCCGGACATGTATCCATCGGTCCATAGCCGGCAATGGTATCGTCTTCCACCAGCAACCATGCGTTGCTCAACTGTTCCAGTTGCGCCAAAGCAGCTCCCCGCAAGGGTGCTGAAGGATCGCCAATGCCAGCGAGTATCCCAATATTTTTTATAAGTGTTGCAGACATGTTGAATCGGTTAGAACAGCGTAATACGCCAGGTTCTTTTGAATGATCGATCAGCTTCCAGGCGTTCAATACCCTCTTTTTCTTCCAATTGCTGGCTGGCATTCACACTGTCGGCGATACCGCACCAGGGTTCGATGCAAACAAAATCAGCGCGGGGAGCAGCCCAAATACCAAGGAATGGAAATCCTTTCAGCGAAAACGACAGTCCGGCAGCATCCTTATCCGTCCGCAGGTCCACCGAATCCGATACCAGGTGCTTCAGTACCAGTGCGTCTTTTGAAAACAGCGCCTTTGTTAATGGTAGTTTGTTTGTGCCATTCAGCAGCGGAACCGGACTTGCTTCTATGAGTCCGTCTTTGGAAATCGGCCAGCGTCCCGCTGTTTCCGGCTTTTCAAATTGAAGGTAATAGTCGTCATATCCGAAACTTTCGCGGATGGGTACACGAAACGCCGGATGGCCACCTATCGAAAAGAACATCGCACCTGCACCGGTATTGTGCACCGCATAGCCTACCTGCAGCGAAGCACCCGCCAGGGTATAGGTAATTTCGAGCCGGAATGAAAACGGGAATTGCCGGCGCGTTTCTTGATCATCCTGCAAAATAAAGGTGGCTGTATCGGCTGCTGTTTGCTTTGCTTCAAACTCCTTGTCCCTGGCGAAACCATGTCGACCCATGTCGTAGGTCTGCCCTTTGTAGTAATACCGGTTTCCCTTTAATGTTCCAACGATCGGAAACAGCACAGGGGAATGCTTGGCCCAAAATGCCGGGTCGCCTGGCCATATATAATCAATACCGTTTGATTTATTTATGACCGACTGCAGTTCGGCACCTTTTGGTGCAATACGGACACGAATGAGCTCGTTTTCGATTGTTATCATTCCTTTGAGACGCTTTCGGGCTTTATCCGAATCGCCGCTTCCAAGTTCCGTATTTTTGCGTCAATGAAAAACAAAAAGCTTACGGTTGAATCGATGCTGGCCGGTACAGGTATCGCCGAATTGAACGAAATGCAGCAGCGGGCCGGGGAATCGATCGGAACGCAGGAAAAGATCATTCTGTTGTCGGGAACAGGCACGGGTAAAACGCTCGCTTACCTCCTGCCACTCGCCCTGCAACTCGATCCTACCCAAAAGAAAACGCAGGCATTGATCATTGTCCCTTCAAGAGAACTGGCACTGCAGACAGAAAAAGTTTTTAAACAACTGCAAACAGGTTATAAATTCACCAGTTGTTATGGTGGTCACCTGCGTGAAACTGAAGAAAACAATCTCCTTGAAGCGCCCGCGCTAATCGTAGGAACGCCTGGCCGGCTGTGTGACCATTTGCGCCGTGGCAATATCTCAACGGAAGCAATACAAATACTGGTACTCGACGAATTTGATAAATCAGCCGAGCTGGGCTTCCAGGAAGAAATCTCTTTCATTGTGGAACAGCTTCGTTCACTGAATAAGCGCATCCTCATTTCAGCGACCGATTCGGGTACATTGCCTGCCTTTTTGCAGATGGATGGAGCGGTAAAGATGGATTTCCAGCATTT
>JAGWTK010000136.1 GCA_028876035.1 Bacteroidota bacterium | reverse complement strand
TCAGGGTGAAGGATCTGTGAGGGGAGTGGTAAGTATTAAGTAATAAGTTTTAAGTCTTTTTGATCCGGCGTTGGGTAAGGGGTGAGAGGTGAGAGGTAAAAGGTGAGAGGTAAGAGGGAAGAGGTGGGAGGAGGTAAGAGGAGGTAAGAGGTAAGAGGTAAGAGGTAAGAGGAAGGAGGTGAAAGTTAAGAGGCGAATGCGATAATTTATGTTAGAAGGAAGCCTGGGGCGAAAATAGTATTGTTTAAAAGGGTGCGGTCGTTCGCTGAAGGCCCCTGACCTCACGCCCCGTACCTCTTACCCCCAAAATAATAGTAATGAAAAGGGAATTAGCAACAAGAACTGATATAGAATTACTTGTCGATTCGTTCTACGAAAAAGTAAAAGTCGACCCGCTGATCGGTCCTATCTTCAATGACGTAGCGAAAGTGAACTGGCCCGCGCATTTGCCGGTGATGTATGATTTTTGGGAGAATACGATTTTCTTCACCGGTAACTATTTGGGTAATCCCATGCAGGTGCATGTGAAACTGCACGAACACTTTCCCCTCAATGCAAATCATTTTTCCCGCTGGATCCGTCTTTTTCTGCTCACGGTGGATGAGTTGTTCGAAGGGGAGAAGGCGGAACTCGCGAAACAAAGGGCGCATAGCATTGCTACCATGATGCAGATCAAACTGGCAGCGGCAAAACCTGGTATTCAGCCTGGCACGGTGTAATGACATAGTCGTGGTTCAACCGGATTTAATCCATACCGCCGAATGATTTTCATCATAAGCTGGATGGCTGCGGACTTCGTTCTTTGCAATCGCAAAGCAATCGTATGAGCCCAACACCAAAATATATCACTGCTACAGAAGCCGTTGCCTGTGTGCAATCCGGCAACCGCGTATTTATCCACGGCAGCGCTGCCACACCCGTTCACCTGGTGAAAGCGCTACAGCAACGCTACAACGAACTGCGGGATGTGGAGCTGGTTAGTATCACCAACATGGGAGATATCGATTTCATGGATCCCCTTTATGCCAAAAGCTTTTTCTTTAATTCACTTTTCGTGTCGGCCAATACAAGGGCAGTGGCCAATAGTGCGGACGGCGACTATGTGCCTATTTTTCTCAGCCAGATACCACAGCTCTTCCGCCAGGATATTCTCCCGGTAGATGTGGCATTGGTACAGGTGTCCCCACCTGATGCACATGGCTTTTGTTCGCTGGGTACCTCGGTAGATGTTGCAAGAGCCGCGGTTGACACAGCCAAAATCGTAGTGGCGCAGGTAAATCCGCAAATGCCCCGCACTCATGGCGATGGTTTTTTGCATCTCAACCAGATTCATTCCCTGGTATGGCAGGATACGCCATTGCCGGAGGTTGACTATTCTTCCAAAACCAGTGATGCCATTATGCAAATCGGTAAAAACGTAGCATCGCTGATCGAAGACGGTGCTACGCTGCAGATGGGTATTGGCAGTATTCCCGACCAGGTACTGCAAAACCTTACCGGCCACAAAGACCTGGGCATTCACACCGAGATGTTGTCCGATGGCGTCATTCCGCTGATTGAAAGCGGGGTCATCAACAACCGGCGCAAAAAATTAAATGTTGGCAGAAGCGTCACCGGGTTTATGCTCGGCACACGCAGGCTGTATGATTTTGTAAACGACAACCCGCAGATCCGTGTGATGGATATTGCCTATGTAAACGATACCAGTGTGATTCGGCAGAATCCGCGTGCAACGGCGATCAACAGTGCCATTGAGATTGATTTGACAGGGCAGGTCTGCGCAGACTCTATCGGGACTTATCAATATTCTGGTATTGGCGGACAAATGGACTTTATCCGTGGCGCTTCTTTGTCGGACCGCGGTCGTCCCATCATCGCACTGCCATCGCTTACGTCAAAAGGATTATCGCGTATTGTTGCATCCCTCAAGCCCGGTGCAGGGGTGGTAACTACAAGAGGACATGTGCACTGGGTGGTAACTGAATTTGGGATGGTCGACCTTTTTGGCAAGAACCTGAAACAAAGAGGACGTGCACTCATCAGCATCGCGCATCCATCGCATCGCGAAGCACTCGAAAGAGCTTTCTTCGAGCGGTATAAAGTTCAATAATACAGCATTGCCCGGTGTACAGATATCGTATTTGTCACTTACGAAGAATAGAATCAAAAAAGGACGCCTCGACAGCGTCCTTTTTATTGTATGGTTTGCTAATGATCAGATGGCCTTGCTGAATTTTTGCATCACCTGGCTGCGGTTACGTTGCAGGTAGAGGTCGAACGCGCTACAAACATTGCGGATGAAATAATGTCCCTGCGGTGTAAGGCTGGCATGCAAATCGTCGAAGGTGACCAATCCGTCGGCGGCCAGGGTTTCCAGTTGCGGAAAACAGTATTCCTGCAGCGTCGGAAGATGTTCGGGCGAAAAATAGGTGGTCCCTTTGCAGGCGATGTCTTTAATATATTGCCTGAATGCAAGGTCTTCTTCATTCAGGAAAAAGCCACGCTTTACCGGAAGTATACCTTTGTTAATCGATTCGTAATACTGGTGCAGTGTTTTATCATTCTGTGCAAAGCCATTCCCGATATCGCTGATAGCCGATACGCCCAGGCCGAGTAATACGGCGGTGTTCTGCGTGGTATACCCCATGAAATTCCGGTGTAGTTTGCCTTTTTCCTTGGCAATAAATAGCTCGTCGCCCGGAAGTGCAAAGTGATCCATGCCGATATCCTTATAACCATTCCGCATCAGCATCTCCTTGCCCTTCAGGTAGAGCTGGATCTTATCGGCAGCCGTGGGCAAATCATTTTCATTGAACAGGCGCTGGCCCTTACTGGTCCAGGGAACATGCGCGTAACTATAAAAAGCGATGCGATCCGGTTTGAGCGTAATCACGCGGTTGATGGTATTTTCAATGCTCTGCAGATCCTGCAGCGGCAGTCCATATATCAAATCAAAATTTACCGAAGTAAACCCGGCTGCACGCGCTTCGTCTGTAGCCCTTTGTACATTTTCAAAAGGCTGAATGCGGTTAATAACCTCCTGCACTTTTGGATCGAGATCCTGCACGCCATAACTGATACGGCGAAAACCCAGCTGATAGAGTGTATCAAGATGCTGTTTCGTCGTATTATTCGGATGCCCTTCGATACTAAACTCGTGGTAGGGGTGCACGATACTCTGTCGGGTGAGCATGGTCATCAACCGGCGCAGGTTCTGGGCCGAAAAGAAAGTAGGTGTGCCGCCGCCCAGGTGTATCTCCCGGATGACCGGCGTTTGTGCCATGCGTTTGCGGTAGATCTTCCATTCTTTTTCCAGCGCCTGCAGGTATTCTTCCTCTACGTTATGATTGGTGGTGATTTTTTTATTACAACCACAATAGGTGCACAGTGATTCGCAAAAGGGCAGGTGGATATAAATGCTGATACCATCGGATGCGTTGTGTGCCAGGAATTGTTTGGTAAAAGCATCCTGCCATTGCTGTACATCAATCACATCCTGCCAGAAAGGAACCGTTGGATAACTGGTGTACCGCGGAACCGGCTGGTCATACTTTCTAATCAACATTGTATTCAGGGAAACACTCTCCATAATACTCAAATATCAAAAGTACCCGGGGGATTAATGCTGACTTGTGTTATCTGGTGTTACGACAATGGTCATGTGCATAAGATGGGGATTGCGGAAAGCTTGTTTTCAGCGGGCTTCGGGCAAGACTGACCAAAGTCAGTCCCCCCCGTGAAGCTGCTCATACACTGCGCTTTGCATCCATTTTACTTTAGCGCATATATTTTTTTTATTATGTCAGCTACCACTACCCGGGCAGGTGTGCAGTGTTTTCACTGTGGTGAGGAATGCACACATACACAAATAAAGCTCGAAGACAAAGTATTCTGCTGCGAAGGCTGCCGGGTGGTGTACAGCGTTTTGAGCCAGGAAGGACTTACAGATTATTATGCATTGAACGAAACGCCGGGTATTAACCAAAGAGCGGGCGTGCGAAAAGATAAGTTTGCTTTCTTAGATGATCCGAAGCTGGCAGAAAGCCTGATTAGCTTTAAAGGCGAAAGCCAGGTGCATGTTAATTTCTACATGCCGCAGATGCACTGCAGTTCCTGTTTGTATTTGCTGGAAAACCTGCACCGGCTTGATGAAGGTGTTATTTCTTCCAAAGTAAATTTTACCCGCAAAGAGGCCACCGTGGTCTTTCATCCCGGACGCACCCGTCTCCGCAAAATTGCCGAACTGCTGGCGCGCATCGGGTATGAACCTTATATAAGTCTGCACGACCTGAAAGAAAAGCGACCAGCCATTGACAGGCGGATGGTGTACCGGCTCGGCATCGCCGGATTTTGCTTTGGCAATATCATGCTCATGAGTTTCCCCGAATACCTCGGGCTCGATGCCAGTGATCTCACTTTAAGGGGCATGTTCCGCTCGCTCAATCTGCTTTTGTCTTTACCTGTTTTCCTGTATTCAGCCTACCCGTTTTATGAATCCTCCTGGAAAAGCCTCCGGCACCGGTTTTTGAACATCGACGCACCCATCGCGCTGGCTGTTATCATCACATTCGTACGCAGCGCCTGGGAAGTTTTGTCGGGAACCGGTGCCGGTTATTTTGATTCTATGACCGGTATTGTGTTTTTTATGCTGGCCGGTCGAATCCTGCAGGATAAAACCTACCGGCAGCTCTCTTTCGACCGCGACTACACCTCTTATTTCCCGGTAGCAGTAACTGTGTTGAAGGCAGATCTTGCGCAGCCGACGGCATTACCCGAAATAAAGTACGGCGACACATTATTAATTCACAACGAAGAGTTGATTCCTGCTGATGGTATTCTAACCAAAGGACAAGCCTATATAGATTATAGTTTCGTCACCGGAGAATCCGCACCGGTACGCAAAGAAGCAGGGGAGATGGTATACGCCGGCGGTAAACAAACCGGGGGTAATATCGAAATCCTGGTGATGAAAGAAGTGGCGCAGAGTTACCTCACCGCGCTCTGGGGCCGCGAAGAATTAAAAAATGATGCGCCCAAGGGGGTGTCTTTTGTGCACCTGCTCAGCCGCTATTTTACCTATATCGTTTTTGTGCTGGCAGCGCTCACTGCCTGGTATTGGTACGCACATGATCCTGCGAGAATATGGACATCGGTTACGGCGATCTTTATCATTGCTTGTCCCTGCGCCCTGCTTTTGTCCAACACTTTTACCAACGGAAGCATCCTGCGCATTCTTGGCCGCAACCAGTTTTACCTGCGCAGCGCCCAAACCATCGAAAGCGTAGCACATATTGATCATATCGTATTCGACAAAACAGGTACGCTCACCAGCACCCAACAGCAGGAGCTCAGTTATTTTGGAAAACCGCTGACTGAATTACAGCAACAACAGGTTGGTTCCCTGGCTTCCTGTTCTGTGCATCCGCTTAGCAAACTACTGGCCCGCGAATTCGAAACGGCCGGACGCTGGCAAGTGGCCCATTTTGCGGAACTGCCCGGTGAAGGCATTAGTGGTAGCGTGAAAGGAGCGGCCGTCCGGCTTGGCAATAGCCAGTTTGTAAACCACAGCCCGGATACAAAAGAAGGTACAGTCGTATACGTAAGCATCGATGGCGAAATGACCGGGTATTTCAAAGTAAATAACCATTACCGCCAGGATGTACCCGACCTGGTAAACGAGCTCCGGAAAAGATACCGGCTTTCCGTTCTAACCGGCGATAACGAATCAGAAAAACAGCGCCTGCAACAGCTGCTGGGTGACCGCGCACAATTGCTTTTCTTCCAGAAGCCCAACGATAAACTCGATTATATTAAACGACTCCAGGAAAAAGGTGAACGGGTAATGATGATCGGCGACGGACTGAACGATGCCGGTGCATTGAAGCAGGCCGACGTTGGCGTTGCGATCTCGGAAGACAACAACAATTTCACGCCCGCCAGCGATGCCATCATCGCAGCCGGCAAACTATCGCTGCTAACTCGTTTTATTGGCTTGTGCAAGGCGAACTACCGGATTGTGGTGGCCAGTTTTGTCATCTCCATCATCTACAACATCATTGGTTTGTATTTCGCAGTCCAGGGAAACCTGGCCCCGGTGGTTGCAGCCATCCTGATGCCCAGCAGCTCACTGGGGATCGTGCTGGTAACTTTTGGAAGCAGTTACTGGATGGCGAAAAAGATGAAACTCTGACGAAAAGCAGTTGCTGCTGATAAAGATCAGTTGGGCCAATGATGCAGATTATCTTTTACCGGAACCACCACAAATACTTTTGGCGCAGAATTAAGACCTTATGAGTGTTATTGTTGTCCTCCTGATTGCCAGTATTAGTGTTGCCTCAGTTTTCCTAGTGGCTTTTTTATGGAGCGTTAAAGAAGGACAGTTTGAAGATGACAGTTCGCCCGCTGCACGCATACTGTTTGAAGATAAGCCCGTCACCAACGCCTCAACTACCCAAAAAATATAAATATACCAGCGTATGCAATTAGAGAAATTTTATTACGACAACAGGATTGTACGAGCCTTCGGCTACGCCACCGTAATATTCGGCGTGGTGGGCATGCTGGCCGGACTGTATGCCGCTATCCAAATCTACCTGCCTCAGATTAGCATGAACCTGCCTTATACCACTTTCGGCAGGGTTCGGCCATTGCACACCAATGCCATCATTTTTGCATTTGTGGGAAATGCCACTTTTGCGGGTGTTTACTATTCGCTTCAGCGTTTGTGTAAAGCCCGGATGTTCAGTGATAAGTTGAGCTGGTTTCACTTCTGGGGCTGGCAGGCCATTATTGCAGCTGCAGCCATCACGCTCCTGCTTGGTAAAACTACCGGTAAAGAGTATGCGGAGCTGGAATGGCCCATCGATATCGCCATCACGCTGGTATGGGTGGCATTTGGTATCAATATGTTTGGCACCATCATTAAGAGAAGGGAAAAACACCTGTACGTTGCTATCTGGTTTTATATCGCCACCTGGATCACGGTAGCCATGCTGCACATTGTTAACTCAATTGAAATCCCGGTTTCTTTTCTGAAAAGTTATAGCTGGTATGCAGGGGTGCAGGATGCACTGGTACAATGGTGGTATGGCCACAACGCCGTGGCATTTTTCTTAACGACACCTGTACTGGGTTTGATGTACTATTACCTGCCAAAAGCGGCCAATCGCCCTGTGTACTCTTACCGGCTTTCCATCATCCACTTCTGGGCGCTTATTTTCCTCTATATCTGGGCTGGTCCGCACCACCTGCTGTACACGGCCCTGCCCGACTGGGCGCAGTCACTGGGAACGGTGTTCTCCGTGATGCTGATTGCACCAAGCTGGGGTGGTATGCTCAATGGATTGTTTACCCTGCGCGGCGCCTGGGACAAAGTACGTGAGGATCCAATTCTAAAATTCATGGTGGTGGCGATTACCTGCTATGGTATGTCCACTTTCGAAGGCCCGATGCTGAGTTTGAAAAGTGTAAATGCTATTTCGCATTTTACCGACTGGACCATTGCCCACGTGCACATTGGCGGTTTGGGCTGGAATGGATTTATTGCCTTTGCGATACTCTATTATATGGTGCCCAAACTTTGGGACACCCCGCTCTACTCAAAGAAACTTGCAACGAATCACTTCTGGCTGGGTACCATCGGTATTATCATTTATGCGGTACCGATGTACTGGGCAGGTTTTGAGCAAAGCCTGATGTGGAAATCATTCACACCGGAAGGACAATTGAAATTCCAGTTCCTGGAAACGGTAACCAATATCAAACCTTTCTATGTTTTGCGCAGCATTGGCGGCGCGCTTTACCTCGTAGGTTCATTGTTCATGGTGTACAACCTTTTCAAAACAATTCAAAAAGGTTCATTCATTGCCGAAGAAGCTGCTGAAGCTGCACCATTAACGAAGGAAGCCAGCCATGGAAAAGAATACTGGCACCGCGCCCTGGAGAGAAAACCGATTGCGATGCTGGTGTTAAGTTTAATCGTAGTGGCCATTGGCGGCTTGATCGAAATGATTCCCACCTTCCTGGTTAAGTCGAATGTTCCCACCATTGCGAGCGTGAAGCCCTATACACCACTTGAATTACAGGGAAGAGATATTTATGTACGTGAAGGTTGCTATACCTGTCACTCCCAGATGATACGGCCCTTCCGCGACGAAGTGGCACGGTATGGAGAATACTCCAAAGCCGGTGAGTTTGTTTACGACCATCCATTCCAGTGGGGTAGTAAACGTACCGGCCCGGATCTCGCGCGCGAAGGCGGTAAGTATCCCGATAGCTGGCATTACAACCACATGTATGATCCCCGTTCCATGTCGCCAGGTTCGCTGATGCCGCAATACGTTTGGTTGCTGGACAATCCCCTGGACACTGCTTCAACAGCAGGAAAAATCAGGGCGATGCAAACCCTCGGCGTACCCTATCCCGAAGGATATGATAAAGTCGCCAACCGCGATCTGATGCACCAGGCCGATTCCATCGCAGCCAACCTGAAGAACGACAAAATATCCACTCCTTCCAATGCGGAAATAGTAGCATTGATTGCTTACCTCCAGCGTGTAGGAAGGGATATTAAAAACGAACCAAAGAAAGTGCTGGCTGAAAAATAAGCATCCACGCGCTACTTACGGTAGTGCACAAACGAAAACAAATGAAATTTATTCATTATCTCGAGAAAATTGGTGGCGTAGACATTTTTGGTTCTATATCACTGGCTATATTCGGAATATTCTTCGTAGGTGTACTCGCCTGGGTATTCCGCACCAACAAAAAGCTGTTCAGCGATATCAGCCGTCTGCCCCTCGATAATTAAGAATAATAAAAACAGCATATATGCTTTTATCATTTCGCAAACAAGTAAAATTCCTGGCGGCCATCGGCACGGCAGCCCTGCTGCTCAACCCGGCTTCTGTACATGCCGCAGGGCCACCCGTACCTTCTGCTCTTGATAATCCGGTTGTGATCGGGTTTGTGATACTGGCGGCCATCCTGCTGCTTATCATTGCGATCCTGGCGAACCTGCTCACGGGTGTTGCCCAGGTGAAAGTGGAGAAGGATAAAAAATCATCCACTGCCACCGCTGCAGCCACCGCTGTTGCTGCGCTTTTCCTGCTGATGGCAAGCCCGGTACATGCACA
>JAGWTK010000135.1 GCA_028876035.1 Bacteroidota bacterium | reverse complement strand
GTCATGTTACAATTGTTCAGCAGAATTTCGGCGTGTTGGGTTGCACCCACGCCTACCGTACCATCATCCATACTGTGAAAGGCCCAAATGGGAAGGTGGTTAGCGCCGATGGTCGGACAAACATCTGCATCGGTTTCTTCCTGCGTACCGCAAACTGGCGCTGCAGCGGCAATGCCAGCATCAAATGTGTAGTCGAACCCGGTAGCATCCGTGATGGCTCTCCAGGTACCACCCCCACCAAGGCTAAGCCCCGTAATATAAATCCGGTTGGGATCGATGGATAGATTTGCTTTCGCATATTTAATCATCTCCCGCACATAGAAAGTAGGCCAATAGCCGTAAGATGAACTCAACTGCGGCGACAATACCACGAAGGAAGAGGTTTGTCCGCCCACCGTAAACCGCATGGTCGCGCCTTTCGCGCAATACATAGGGATGGCGTTGTTGGCAACAGCATTGATCTGAGTGGTACCATTACCCCTTTCACCGATACCATGAAGAAAAATAATCAATGGGTGTTTCTGGCTGCCATAGTCCCGGGGCCGGAACTCAAGGAATCCAATCAAACCGTCCGGAGAGGTGGAATTTGGAATGGATTTGGCAACTTGTTGAGAGAATGAACCCAGATACACACACAACAGGAATACGACAGGTACAATTGCTTTCACAGTGTTTCTCATATTTAGTATGAATAAAAGTTTTTGCAGGATACTCATGGATTACTGTAAGCAAAGCATGGCCATTACGCAAAAAACACCGCGTTTTGACATGGCAAAGCCATCGCCTACAGGACAAGAAACCGATAAATGGTAGTGATAAAGTTTCCCGGAAGTAAACCCCTAGCAAAATTTAGCAGCACTATGGGTCAACCCGAAATTTTAATGGTTGCAAATAAATAGCGAATAGTATACCAAAATGGGAAATGTTAGTAACTACATTTTGACATAAATCAACAGAGCGAGCAAAAAATTCCACACAGCAATACAACGATAATACATACACGATTTATAAACAGTCGCTTATTTTTTCCAGTCGTTAATTTGAAGAAAATATTAACAGGTGTGAATAATTGTCCGTTTAACAATTTACTTCGTGACGATCGATAATGAAACATCTCCGCCCACGGCAAACCCGGTGCAGGTGAGCACGCGTCCTTCCTTTATTTCTTCATCCAGCAATACTTCATTGTAGCGCATCCAAATCTTACCACGCTCGCAGATAGCTGCGCAACTGCCGCAACGACCCGCTTCGCAACTGTAGGGTAAGATGATTTTATTTCTCTTAGCAGATTGAAGAATGGTATCGGGATAGCGGGAATAAAATTGAAAATGCTGATCGTCAATGCGAATCGATACGAGATGCGCGTCCTTGTCAGGTGGCTCGGGGCCTGCATTTGGCGGCATGGGATCAAAATCTTCCATGCGTACCTGCGAGCTGTGCATACCCATCTCAAGCAAAGCAATTTTTACCATGCGCATGTAGTCAAATGGTCCGCACACATAGAACAACAAGCGATCGATCGTAAACTTACGATCTGCGTTTAGTAACTCTACGATCCTTTCTTTATTAAGCCTTGCCCTCGCTAAATTCTTATCGGTGCTGAACAAATATTCGATCACGAACCGATGCGCATACTTATCACGCAGTGCATTCAACTGATCAAAAAAGAGTGTGCTGTCGATCGACCGATTACTATATATTAATGTAACATGCTTTTCCGGGTCAGCTGTCAACACCAATTCGATCATTGGCAGCATTGGCGTAATGCCCGTGCCAGCGGCAAAGAAAAAATATTGCCGGGCCACCGTGCTATCCGCGGGCAGCACGAAAAAACCGGCCGTACCAGTACATAACAATGTATCTCCCACTGTAAGCTTCTCGAAAAGAAAACGCGAAAATTCGCCATTGTCTATTCGGCGAACGGTTATCATTAGCGGTCCCGGTTTTCCGGGGGCCGACACAATTGAATAACTCCTGCGCTGCTCCCCCGCCGCATTGAAAAACGCGAAAGTGAGGAACTGGCCGGCCCGGTATTCCAGCGTCCTTCCATCTTCCGTTTCCAGGAAAAAGCTCTTGCATCCGGGCGTCTCATCCCGAACGGCCACCAGGCGCATCGTACGGTAAATCGACATATTTTATGGGGAAAATTGTGTGCCCGCGCGTGCAAAATCCGGCCCGCACGCCGCGGTTTCAATGAAAGAAATTAGTAACTTACCTGTCAACAAAATGATTGCCACCATGAAAAAAGTTGCTGACATCCTCCGCCGGAAAGGCGCCCGTGTAATTTCGATACCCCCTGAAACGGCCGTTATTGACGCCCTGCAGCTCATGGCAGATAAAAACATTGGTTCAATACTTATCATGCGCGGCGATGAATATTTTGGACTGCTCACTGAAAGAGACTACGCACGCAAGGTAATCCTCAAAGGCAAACACTCCTCCGACACACGGGTGGAAGAAATCATGTCAATCGGCCTGCCCCGCATTACGCCGGAAAACTCCATCGAAGTGTGCATGCACCTGATGAGCGAAAACAATATCCGCTACCTGCCCGTATTTGAGAACGATGATATCTGCGGTATCATCTCTATCAACGACGTGGTGAAAGAAACCATTCTCACCCACGAAGAAACCATTTCACAGCTCAAGGACTATCTCCACGCGGCCATGTAACCGCTCACTCAGCGTAGCATCCGGTTGAGATCACCATACGATATGTTTTGGGCAGCAAACGTAAAGCTGCCCATTTCTTTTACTTCGGCTGCAGCTTTGTAAAAAGCAGTATAAGCCGCCCTTGCCAGTGATGAACCCAAACTAATCCGCTTTACACCGAGGTCTTCCAGTTGCGCTACAGTGAACCGGCTATTCCCCAATCCCATTACCACACTCAAAGGCGCGGGAGCCACCTCTTTCACGACCAGCGCAATTTGTTCGGCCGATTCCAGTCCTGGTGCAAACAATACCTCCGCCCCCGCCGCCGCAAATGCCTGTAATCGCCGGATGGTATCTGCCATATCCTGCCGGCCATGGATAAGATTCTCCGCCCTGGCCGTCAGCACAAAGGGCCGTTCCAGTGCTTTCGCCGCACGAACAGCAGCAGCGACTCTTTCCACCGCCAGACCCAACGGATAAATTGGATCGGCTCCCCTGCCCGTAGCATCTTCAATCGACCCGCCCGCTAAACCAATCGCCGCGGCACGCTCAACCATCTTCGCACAATCCCCTGGCTCGTCGCCATATCCATTTTCCATGTCTGCTGAAACAGGCAATGGCACAGCCTGCACCAGCTCAGCCGCGTTGCGCAGGGTTTCTTCCGCGCTGAGCAAACCTTCTCCATCCGGACGGCCCAGGCTATTCGCCAATCCTGCACTGGTACTGGCAATCGCTGCAAAACCCATACTGTACAGCATTTTTGCTGAGCCCGCATCCCATGCATTGGGCATCACAAATATCCCGGAGCGCTGGTGCAATGCACGGAACTGCTGGAAGCGATCGATCATGCTGCTTTTGTTTTATGGTTGACACGAACAATACGTACGTGCTGTTGCCAGCATTACTGCCGCCGAACGGAGCGTCGCCATCCAGGATGCCCGGAGCGATGCCGCTGGTACCCTAGGCATACCCGTTAGTTTTCATAAATTGTTCCAGCCTGGCGACTGCATTCCGGTGCACCTTGCCTTGCATGAAACGCGTCCAACCCAGTAACCAGCCCGACAAGCCGAGTGCCTGCCGGCTCCAACGATAGAAATCAAACTGATCTGTATGCTCCGTGATCTTCCCATCCTGGATGCGCAGGTGCGCTTTCACTTTGTTCTCAACCGGCCGGCCCGTAGCTGAAAACAAATAATTGGCCGTCCAGTCGCAAGTCGCATATTCATCATCGAGCAAGCGGATATTCCCGAATTGTAAAGAAAAATCGCGTGCGCCTTTACAAAGCATCTCCCACATCGCGCCCGGTTCATTGCCTTCCAGTAATCCGAACACCGGATCGCTGAACACCGGGCTTTCACTGTAACAGGCACGCATGCCGACGTAATCGCGTTGCGCAAAAGCAGAATAAAATTGCTGAATGATTTGTTCGTTGCCAGCCATGCAATTTCGTGTTGGTGTGCGGGTAATCAGTAAATTTAGCGCATTAAAAGCAGCTATACATGAGAAAAATCCCCGCTTTATTATTGGCCTGCATCCTGTTCATCACCTCGTATGCACAATATGCACAGGACTCAGCCTGGGTACGCGACCACTACTATAAAAAGGAGCTGTACATTCCCATGCGCGACGGTGTAAAACTGTTCACGAGTGTATACATTCCGAAAGACACGACCGCCCTGCACCCGATCCTGCTCACCCGTACCCCCTACTCCTGCGCACCTTATGGCGAAAACAATTTCAGTCCCAACCTCTGGTACCGGCACTGGCGCTATTATGCCCGCGAAAATTATATCATCGTCACCCAGGATGTACGCGGCCGGTGGATGAGCGAAGGCGATTTCGTGGACATACGACCCTTCAACCCAAATAAAAAAGATAAAGAAACGGATGAAGCCAGCGATACCTATGATGCAATCGACTGGCTTACGAAAAACCTGCCCAATAACAACCAGCGCGTCGGCGTCTTCGGCATCTCTTACCCTGGTTTCTATTCTACCATGGCCGCTTTGAGCGGGCACCCTGCACTGAAAGCAGTGAGTCCGCAGGCACCGGTGACCGACTGGTTCCAGGGCGACGATTTCCACCACAACGGTGCATTCATGCTCATGGACGGCTTCAGTTTCTATGCGGGTGGATTTGGTTACCCGCGCCCGAAGCCCACCACAGTGGGACCGGTCAGCGCATTAAAGTGGCCCACGAATGATAATTACGCAACCTATTTATCGGTGGGTGCACTTTCTAATTTCATAAAGCTTGCCGGAGACAGTGTACAATTCCTGAAAGATCTATGGGCACATCCCAACTATGATGCATTCTGGACCGCACGCAATCCCCGCAATTTTGTAGCCGACCTGATGCCCGCGATGCTGGTGGTTGGCGGATTGTTTGACGCAGAAGATTGCTTTGGCGCATGGAACCTGTACAAGGCCATTGAACAAAAGAACAAACCTACCCATTTCAACAAACTGGTGATGGGTCCGTGGTACCATGGCCAATGGGCTTCTACTGATGGAACGCACCTCGGGAATGTTCGTTTTGGATCCAACACGGCTTTCTGGTACCAGAACAATATCGAGATACCCTTTTTCAATTACTATCTCAAAGGGAAGGGGGACATCGGCGCACAGGCGGAAGCAACCATTTTCTTCAGTGGTGAAAATAACTGGCATCAGTATGCGCAATGGCCCCCGGCAGAAAAGCAGGACAAAAGAATTTATCTTCAACCCGGTGGAAAACTTGGCTGGGAAAAGCCAGGCGCCGATGGCGGATTCAGCGAATACACGAGTGATCCCTCACACCCGGTGCCATATACGGAAGACGTACACTTCTGGAGAACACGCGAGTACATGACCGATGACCAGCGCTTCGCTGCCCGCAGGCCAGACGTGCTCAGTTTCCAAACTGCGCCATTGACCGATAACCTTACACTGGCGGGGCCGGTAGTGGCTGATTTGATTACCAAAATATCTTCTACCGATGCCGACTTCATCGTAAAAATCATCGACGTATTCCCCGATGACTTCACTTACCCCGATGCACAACCGCAACAACGCCGTTCCGCCGGTGGCGATTATCCGATGGGGGGCTACCAGATGCTGGTGCGTGGTGAAATCATGCGCGGACGTTTCCGGGAAAGCTTTGCCAGTCCAAAAGCATTCACACCGGGTAAGACGGAAAAAGTGCAGTTCACCCTGCCAGATGTGGCGCATACTTTTCAAAAAGGACATCGGCTAATGATACAAGTGCAGAGCAGCTGGTTTCCTCTGGCTGATCGCAACCCGCAGCAGTTCATTGATATTTATAAGGCGACCGATGCGGACTTCAGGAAGGCAAACATTAAAATATTACACGACGCCGCCAACAGCTCTTCCATCGTATTGCCGGTTTTACCATAAACCCGCAAACGATTGCGCGAATCGCTCAAAGGTTTGTATCCTATCTTTAAGCAGTCATCATAATATTAAATAGTATGAAACGAATTGGTTTATCGCTTTGTCTCGCTGCAACTGGTTTCACTTCCATAGCACAAACGGTGAATATCATCCCGCGGCCGGTTGAACTCAGGCAACCAAAAATCGCTGCCAGCTTTACCATTAGTCCATCCACCGTGCTGGTGCTGGAAGGCACTAACCTGGAGAACAGCGTGAACTTTTTGAATGGTTATCTCAAAAATGTGTACGGCTTTACTTTAAAGACTTCCAAAAAAGCCGGATCCCCCAACAGCATTGCGCTTAATTACGAGCGGATGGACAATGCGGTACCGGGCGCCTACAAAATGACCGTGAACAACAAAGGGGTGTATATCGCCGGTGATAATGAGCAAGGGGTGTTTTACGGAATACAAACATTGATTCAGCTGTTACCGACCGAAAAGCCGGCCGATTCAAAATTGAAGATTGCCTATGTGTCCATTAAAGATTATCCGCGTTTCGGTTATCGCGGCATGATGCTGGATGTAGGCCGTCATTTCTTCCCGGTAGAAGTGGTGAAGCAGTTCATCGATAACCTGGCCCTTCATAAGATGAACTATTTCCACTGGCACCTCACAGAAGACCAGGGTTGGCGCATCGAAATAAAAAAATACCCGAAACTCACTGAAGTTGGCGGATTCCGCAATGGTACGATCGTGGGCCATTTCCCCGGCACCAACAACGACAACCTGAACTATGGTGGTTTCTACACGCAGGATCAAATCAAAGAAGTGGTGAAGTATGCCGCAGAACGCTACATCACCGTGATACCGGAGATAGAATTACCCGGACACAGCAGTGCGGCTATTGCAGCTTATCCGCAACTGAGTTGTTTTCCTGACACGCCTACGGTTGTGCCTAAGGGCATGATGTCGGAAACCAGCAAACAGCAGATCGCGGGCGGACGTGTAAAGATTGTACAGGAATCCTGGGGCGTATTCCGCGATGTGTATTGTCCCAGCGAATACACGTTCAAATTCCTGCAGGATGTAATCGACGAACTTGTTCCGCTGTTCCCGGCAAAGTATATACATATTGGAGGCGATGAATGTCCGAAAGAAGCCTGGAAAGAATCTGCTTTCTGCCAGGGCCTCATGAAAGAAAAAGGTTTGAAGACGGAACATGAACTCCAGAGCTATTTTATTGGCCGTATTGAAAAATACATCAACAGCAAAGGCAAACAAATCATTGGCTGGGATGAGATACTGGAAGGTGGACTTGCGCCGAACGCTACCGTAATGAGCTGGCGCGGTGAAAAAGGCGGCATTGAAGCAGCCAAACAAAACCACGATGTGGTGATGACGCCCACTACCTATGTTTACTTCGATTATTCTCAAACAAAAAAAGAAGACTCACTGGTGATCGGCGGCTTCCTTCCGCTGGAAAAAGTGTATGGCTATGAACCGATCCCCGCTGAGTTAACGCCCGAACAAGGGAAACATGTGCTGGGCGGACAAGCCAATCTGTGGACAGAATACATTGCAAACCCGCAAAAGATCCAATACATGATATTCCCGAGAGCCACTGCACTGAGCGAAGTACTGTGGAGCCCAAAAGCAGGGAAAGATTTTGCTGACTTCCAAAGAAGATTGGAAACGCAGTATAAGCGATATGATTTATGGGGCGTGCATTATTATAAAGCGGCTAACTAAGGAGTTGCTGGCTGCGGGCTGTTAACCATCAGCGGTTAGCTGTTAGGCATTAGTCGTTGGTTGTGCGGACGCTGCAGCATGAGCAGACCTTACTGTAGTGATTTTCTAAACTATCAAAATAGTAGAAGGGTTCACATGGTGTTGGTACCTATGTGAGCCCTATTTTTTTGCACTGCTGTTCGGGATCAGGGACGGAATCTCTTCTTGCAAATAACATGGCGCCCTTGTGACCCGCGACGCAACAAGACTTAAAACTTACAACTTATCACTTATAACTAAAGAGATACCATTGCCTTAATCACCCCCGTCGCCGGATTGAGCCAGGATGGAAACGCGTCTTTTACTTCGCCGAAGGATACGCGGTGCGTAATATAGTTCGATGCTTTCAGCTGTCCGCTTACCATTGCCTTAATCACCTGTTCAAAATCTGCCCGCGTGGCATTGCGGCTGCTCATGAGCGTGGCCTCGCGTTTATGGAATTCGGGGTGACTGATAGTAATTTCTTGCTTTTGTAACCCAACCAGTACATAGCGACCTCCATGCGACATGTATTGAAAAGCATTGTTGATCGCATTTAAACTGCCGGTTGCATCGATGACTACTGTCGGAAAATCGCCGTTGGTAAACGCTGCCAGCCTTTCCATCACATTGTCCCTGGTGGGATTGATGCTGTGCTCTACATGGAGGGTATCATTGCAAAACTGCAGCCGCTGATCGTTCACATCCATTGCGATGACGCGACCGCCTGCGATACGGGCCAATTCCATAATGCCCAGGCCAATCGGTCCGGCACCCACGACCAGCACCCATTCACCCGGCTGAACCCCTGCCCTTCGTACACCATGTGCTCCAATGGCCAACGGTTCTACCAGGGCCAGTTCATCTGCCCCAAGGCCCTCACCGCTTACCAAACTCTCCGAGGGCACCAGCAGGTATTCCGCCATGCCCCCATCGGCATGCACACCGCATACACTGATTTTGGTACAGCAGTTCGGTTTACCACTACGGCAAGCGATACAGGCACCACAATTAAAGTAGGGGATGAAGGTAACGGTATCGCCTACCCGAAATTCGGGGTTATCGGTTTCAACAATCTCCGCTGCCAGTTCGTGGCCCAACACACGGGGATAGCTGAAATAAGGCTGTGTGCCCTCAAATGCATGCAGGTCGGTACCACAAATGCCGATGCGCCGTATACGCAGCAAAGTCTGACCAGCGGCCCTGGCGGGCATGGGGCTATCAGTATAAGCAAAGCTTCCGGGTTCAGTGCAAACCAATGTTTTCATAATTGGAAATTATCACGCATTAGCAAGAGCCCGGTCGAGGTGCACATAACCACCATCTACATGAATAAGCTGACCGGT
>JAGWTK010000698.1 GCA_028876035.1 Bacteroidota bacterium | reverse complement strand
CCAATGTGAGCATGCTCGATATCAAGGCCGCGCTGGAATGGGTGCGCGATAATATTGCCAATTTTGGCGGCGATGCGGGCAACGTAACCATTTTCGGACAATCAGGTGGTGGTGCAAAAGTAAATACCCTCATGGCAATGCCTTCTGCCAAAGGCCTTTTTCACAAAGCGCTGAATGAAAGCGGTTCTTTCCGTACCACGATGCTCAATAAGGAAACCACCCAGGCCATCACAGCAGAACTCTTACAAAGCCTCAACCTCTCACCGGCCCAGGCCGATAGCCTCCAAACAATTCCTTATGCCGACCTGGTGAAGTATGGTAACAAAGCACTGGCAGCGGCTGAGAAGAAGCTACGCGCTGCAGGAAAAACTTTGCCGGCATTCGGACTTGGATGGGGACCTTCCGTGGATGGAGAAGACCTGCCCTACGATTTGTTTTCGAAAGAAGCGTTTGAATTGTCAAAAGACGTACCCCTCATGATCGGCACTACCAAGAATGAGTTTACGCCTTTTATGAACGGAGCGTATACGAATGCATCAGCAGAAAAAATCAACGAACTGATCAAAGCGCAGCGGAAAGACAAAGCGGATGCTTATATCGCTGCGGCGAAGAAAGCCTATCCCGCCGATACCAAACCGTCTGACCTCATTGATATTGATCTTACATTCCGTCCGGGTGCCGTTTACCAGGCCGAGCAAAAAGCTGCACTGAAAGCTGCACCGGTTTTCGTTTACCTGTTCACCTGGCAATCACCCGTAATGGACGGTAAATACAAAGCCGTGCATTGCATGGACATACCATTCTTCTTTAATAATATTCAGCGTTGTGCAGAAATGACGGGCGGACAAAAAGATGCCTATGCACTGGCCGATAAGATGTCGTCATCGCTGATCAACTTTGCCCGAACCGGAAATCCCAATGCAAAGGGATTGCCCAACTGGCCGGCGTACGATGCCGCTAAATCACCCACCATGCACCTGAACAATGTTTGTGAGGTGAAGCCACAGCTCGATAAAGATTTGTTCGAACTGACGAAGCAATAGCAATCACATTCTATACATAAAAGACATAAAAGGATGGACAGTGATGTTCATCCTTTTTTTGTTGGAAGAATAGGTAAGAGGTAGGAGGAAAGAGGCGGAATAAAGTCGACCATCACAAACAGAGCGTCTGTTAAAGTAAGCGCTCTCCGAATGAAGGCCACTTACCTCTTACCTCACGCCCCTTACCTGACAGTGAGTTCAATTTCTTTTTCTGCCCTGTGCCCACTCCGATCTTCCACGGTCACTATCCAGGTTTCGGTGCCGGACTTATTGCGTGTAGTAATGCTGAAGTCTTTGTCACAATGCTCTTGTTCGGCGGGTTCCAGTTCCGTTGATTTAACAGAGCTCCTGCTGCCATTGTGGTCAAATTCAGTAGACAGGGAAATCCGGGCCAGGTTGTCTTCGCTGCTTTGCGCGGTAACGCCAATCGTGAGGGTTTGTCCCTGCGCTACAACAGCATTCTGGGAAACAAAACCAGCCCCTGTTTTCAGGGTGATGCTGGGAACGGATTGGGCTGTTTTTTTACACGAATAGATCAGGCTGCAGGCTGCGAGCAGGAATATCAGTGTACGTTTTGAAGTTTGCATAATGTGGGGTTTGAAGTGGTGAAAATCAGGTGCCGGTGAAATGCTGCACCCAAGAATAGTAAGCACCGGAAGAGCGGATGTAACCGGGGAGTGTAAAAAAATAGAAATAAAAATGGGATTCAGCG